>SCTL01000164.1 GCA_004297495.1 Verrucomicrobiota bacterium | reverse complement strand
GTGAAAATCGAAGTGCCGTCGCAAAGTCCCGTGCCGAGCTACCTCTTCTTCGTGGACAACATTGTCGTCCAAATCGCTGCGCCGCTGCCGCCGCACGCGCCGCCGCTGGCCTTCGGCGGTGCGTTTTATCAACTGGCCGGGCAACCGCTCGCCATCAACATCGCCGATCTCATGTGGAGCGATTACGATCCCGACGGCGAGCCGGTGTTCTTCGTCGGCGTCAGCGCCACAACTTCCAACGGCCTCCCGCTCACAATTCAAGGCGCGCAAATTCTTGTGCCCACGAATTCGCTGCCCGACGGTTTCAGCTACACCATCGCTGACGACCGCGGCGTCACCACCAACGGCACGGCGACGATTTCCATCATCGCGGACGTCACGAGCCGTGCGATCGCTCTTGATCCAAGCGTGCCCGGCGCAGCGAGCGCAACGTTCGCCGGCGTGCCGTGGTATTCGTTCGAGTGCCAGCGGGCGACGAATGTCACCTTCACCGGCACGCTGCAAACCTGGCCCGTCCAAGCCTGGGCCGACGGCTCGATCTATGTCTGGGACGATTTCGCCGACCTCACCAACAAACCGCCGCAGGCGTTTTACCGGCTGCGCTACACACCCTGAACCAAACCCCAACTCACTCACCAAATGAAAACCAAACTTCACATTCAACTTCGGCGACTCGCCTTGTCGCTGGTCGCATCCGCAACGCTTGCGCTCGCCGCCAAGTCCGCCCGCGCCAGCGTCGCCTACGGCAGCATCAACAACTTCGACACCGTCAACGACACCAGCAACGTGTGCCACGGTTTTGAAATCGAGCTGGATGACATCCGCAGCACGGACATCACCTACACCTTCGATTACAACCATTATGGCACGCCCAAGATAACGGAGTTCACCACCAACGATGTGACGACCGGCTGGCACACCAACGTTCTCGTCCGGTACGAGGCGGTCTGGACGGGCACGGACTGGTCGGCTTACACCGCCGTTCCGACCACCAACATCCCGCCCACGCAGGGTCACGCGTTCACGAACCCGTCGCTGAATTTCGGCGGCGAACATTTCGGGGTCGGCTATCGCAAGGCGCCGACCAAAGTCTGTTATTACTGGCTGACAAACAGCGGTAGTCTGCTGTTGCGCGGCCCGCAAGTTTACGTTTCCACGCCGGTCTTCACCGCGCCCGCGCCGGCGCAGGTTGTGCCGGTCATTCCGGCGCCGGTGCTGCCGCTGCCGCCGCCGTTGTCTGATCCCAGCCTCGTGTATGAGTTCAGCGATGCGACGTGGGTCAAGGTGATTGCCACCACCTCGCACACCAACAATCCGATCGAGTTGCGCGAGTTGGTCACGCCCGACACGAACAATCCCAGCGCCAAGGACTGGCGCAACGGCGAGCCGGACCAAGTGGAAACCGAATGGCAACTCCTGCAAACCGATTTCAAGTCCGGTGATTACAACCCGACCAATGGCGTTGGCGGCATGAACGGTCAACTGCCCGGCGCCACCAATGTCCTGAATCACAGCGACGATGTGGTCACTTATCGGTACGAGTATTACGCCTACGTCGGCCCCTACGCCGACCTGGATACGCATGAAGCCCTCGCGCAAAACGTCGCCGCGGACGGCACCAACGGCACGGGCATTTATTCCAACACCGTCGTCGTCGGCAAATTTCTCGGCGCGCAAATGTCCGCCATGGCCGAGACGCCGGCG
>SCTL01000018.1 GCA_004297495.1 Verrucomicrobiota bacterium | reverse complement strand
CGCCGGGCCGCACGTGATGCGCACGGGCAACATCGGCGCGTTCAAGCTCACCAGCGTGGCCGCCGCGTATTACAAGGGCGACGAAAAAGGTCCGCAGCTCCAGCGCATCTACGGCACGGCGTTCAAGAACAAGACCGCGCTCGACGAGTATTTCAAGATGATCGAGGAGGCCAAGCGCCGCGATCATCGCAAGATCGGCGCGGAGATGGGACTGTTCGCGATTGACACGGAATTTGTCGGGCCGGGCATGCCGCTGTGGCTGCCCAAGGGCACGGTGCTCGTCGAGGAACTGGAGAAGCTGGCCAAGGAAACTGAATTTGCCGCCGGCTACGTCCGCGTCCGCACGCCGCATCTGGCCAAGGAGAAAATGTATCAAACGTCCGGGCATCTTCCGTATTACGCGGAGTCCATGTTTCCGCCGATGCGTTTAATTGATAGCGGCTCACATCATACGATGATTGAGAGTGGTGACACGATTCATGCGGAAACCTTTCAGGATATTCTCAAGGATCATCGCCAAAAATTGGACGCCTCCCTTGAAGCGAATCCTGATGGTGACATCAATAAGGTAACTGCAGATTTCTTTTCCAAGCTGACGCCAGAACAGGCCAAACACTATCAGAACATTGCCAGTCTGAGTTTTGTTGCTGACTTGGAAAAGGCTGCCATCGGCAATGAGGAGCGTTATTACCTCAAAGCCATGAACTGTCCGCATCATCACCGCATCTTTGCGGCTGAGCCGCACAGTTACCGCGATTTGCCGTTGCGCCTTGCGGAATACGGCACTTGCTATCGCTACGAGCAGAGCGGCGAGTTGTTCGGCCTCATGCGCGTGCGTTCGCTCAACATGAACGACGCCCACATCTATTGCACCGAGGAGCAGTTCGCCGACGAGTTCCGCGCGGTGAACGACATGTATCTGAAGTATTTCAAAATCTTCGGCCTCGAAAAATATCAGATGCGCTTCAGCACGCACGCGGCGGAAGGGCTCGGCAAGAAATACGTCAACGAGCCGGAATTGTGGAAGAAGACCGAGGACATGGTGCGCAAGGTGTTGATCGAATCGGGCATCAACTACGTGGAGGTTGCCAATGAGGCGGCGTTCTACGGGCCGAAGATTGACGTGCAGGTGTGGAGCGCCATCGGCCGCGAATTCACCATCGCCACCAACCAGGTGGACTTCGCCGTGCCCGCCAAGTTCGGCCTCACCTACCGCGACAAGGACAACTCGAACAAGACGCCGTTGTGCATCCATCGCGCGCCGCTCGGCACGCATGAGCGGTTCATCGGCTTCCTCATCGAGCATTACGCGGGCAACTTCCCGCTCTGGCTCGCGCCGGATCAGGTGCGCGTCATCACGCTCAACGACGACGAAGCGTTGATCAATTACGCCAAACCCATTGTGGCCGAACTCCGGGCGAACATGGTGCGCGTGGATTCCGATTTCAGCGCCACGCCATTCAAGGCGAAGATATCCAACGCGGAACAATTGCGCGTCCACACGATGCTGGTCATCGGCGGGCGCGACATGGAAGCCGGCGCGGTGAGCGTGCGCCTCCACCACGGCGGCCCGCAAGGCGCGAAGCCGAAGGGGGAGGTCATCGCGGATATTCTGGCGAGCATCAAAGAGCGAAGGGCTTAATCACCGCTTCGCAGACAAGCTGTCTGCGATACAGCAGATTGACAATCTGCGTTACGGCGGAGGCGCGGCGCGGGCGGTCTTTGTAGCGCAGACTGGCAGTCTGCTGTGCCGCAGGTTGGCAACCTGCGGAGCGCCGCGATTTATTGACGCGCTGGTTGTTGTCACGGTCTGCCGACTGCCAGTCGGCGATACAGCAGACAAACTGTCTGCGCTACGTTTGCGGCGGCTGCGCCGCCGCGTTGGCGTTCCAGCCGGGCCAGGCGCTGCTCCATTTCCAATCTTCCGGCGTTTTACACAAACCTGCCTTCACCGGATTCATCCGGATGTAGCGACGGATGCGCGCCTTTTCCTCATCGTTGCGAATCCAGTGGTCGTAGGACTCACGTTGCCAGAAAGTCTCGCCGGTTCGTCCGAGAAACAGGTTTGCCTGTCGCGCGGTGTGGCGTTTGCGGCTCTTGAGGATTTCGCTCAACGTGAAGTTGGGCAGTGGCCAGAGAATCACATGAACGTGATTGGGCATCACCACCCAGTCGTCGAGCAGATATTGCTGGCCGTGAAAGCGGCGGAGGGCGTTGGCAACCAGATCTGCGATTTCGGGTTGCCGCAGATGACATTCGCCCGCGCCTTGATCGAGGTAGCGCTCGATCTTGCGGCGTAGTTCCCGGTGGACTTCCTCGGCTTGTTCAGTAGTGGCCTTGGCCGTGAGGCGGCGCAATGCTTCGGCGTGTTCCTGCTCAAAGCGGAGCAGCACTTCTTTGGGCAATGAGTCCGCGAGCCGGAACGTGACGAAGTAGGAAGCGCCTTCGCGTTTTACATGTGGCAGGTAGCCGCGCGAGTGGATGCCAGTGCGGAGCGGATTGCGAGCTTCATCAGGAATGCCATCAGCGCGAAGTTGGAATTTCACGCGCTCCAAGCCGCGATTGGGTTCAGCGGGGTTCACTATGAAATCGTAGAAAGTAGCAGCGCGGCTGGCAACGCGATTGTAGCGCAGACAGTCTGTCTGCCGTGTCGCAGGTTGGCAACCTGCGGGGGCGGTGTGTAGTCGGAAGTCGCGGGATATTTTTTGCGAGTTCTGAATTGCGACGTTCCGCCGACTGCCAGTCGGCGATACGGCAGATTGACAATCTGCGCTACGACGCGACATGGAAGCCGGACAAATTTCCGTTCGCTTGCATCACGGCGGCCCGGAAGGCGCGAAGCCGAAGGCAGAAGTCGTGGCGGACATCCTTGCGAGCATCAAAGAGCGAAGGGCGTAAAGCTTTTATCTAATTGAAAAATACAGTTGACACTTTTGCCGCAGTAGTGCATATACACAACATGTCAAAAGAACTGGATATGGCGGCGGCGGAAAACTGTGTGTGCTTCAACCTGCGTTGGGTGACGCGGGCGGTGACGCAGTTTTATGACGCGGAAATGCGGCGGCATGGCATTCGCCCTACCCAAGGCTCGATTCTGGCGTCATTAAATTCCAAGGACAGTTGGAACATGGCGGAGTTGAGCGACTGGCTGGGGATGGAGCGCACGACGCTGGTGCGGAATCTCCGACCGTTGCAGCGGGACGGATTCGTAAACGTCGTGGGCGGCGGACGCGGCAACCGGGTGGAACTCACGATCACCACCAAAGGCCGAAAGCAGGTTGAGAACCTGACGCCGGCCTGGAAGTCCGCTCAAAGTGCCGTGGTCAAAACTCTCGGTGAAAAGCGCTGGTCCGCCATTCTCTCCGATCTCGAAACGGCA
>SCTL01000163.1 GCA_004297495.1 Verrucomicrobiota bacterium | reverse complement strand
CCTGTCAATACTGTTGACTGACACGGGTTCGCAACCAGAACAAACCGACAAACGCGGCCTTGATTTCGCGAACGTGGTTTGAGACAAGTGGCCCATGGCGTCCGAAATCATCTATTACGTTACCGAGTTCGCAACGCAGACAGTCTTTCTCCTCGCGGCGCTCTGGATCATGATCAAGGTCCAGAAACTCGACTACAAATTCCTCCCGTTGCTCGGCGCCGCCGCGTTGTCGAGCGGTTTGGACATGATTCCGTTTGCCGGGCATTACATTTCTCTCGTGGTGCTGCTGCTTTGCCTCAAGAAAATCACCGAGGCGGAGATGGTGCCGGACGTGGTGTTCACGGTGGCCGTGGGTTACGCGCTGATGTTCGGAATGAATCTCTGGCTGTTGGGCGCGCTGCTCGGTGATTTGAGGCCATCGGCATTGGAAAGTGCGGACAAGGATGCGCCGCCGGAAGTGGCCGCGGAATTGCAGGACGCGGAGCCGACTAATCGGCCCGTGGCTGCCGCTGCGGGGACCAATGTCAAAACGACTGCGGTGGAAGTGGTCGCTGCGCCGCCGGCGCAACCCTCCGCCAAGCCAGAGGGAAATTCCGAAGTGAAATCGGCGCAGGAGTTCGCCAAGTTGCTCTCGTTGAAAGGTGTCATCAACGGTCCGCGCCCCATGGCAACGCTGCAATGCGGCTCGAAGAGTTACACCATCCGCGTGGGCGAATCGGCGTTGGTGGATTCGGGCAGGGAGAGAATTCAGGTTCGCTGCGAGAGCACCAGCAGTGACTCGGCCGTGTTCAGCTTTAGCGGCACGCAAATCAGACTATCATTGCGGTGATGTCCCGAAAGGGCTCATTCCCGAGTAATGACACAATTTCCTAGGTGCTTGGCGCAGCATTGACACCACCACCGCCCGGGAGTAGAACCGGCGTGAGAAAGGCGCGCGAGCCTTTGAACCGGGACATGAACACGAAACCGCTCCAGGACAGTTACTCGGGACCGGCCCCTTTACGGTGCGTCCCGTGCGCAGTTAGAACAACAGTCTCGCTGCACCGCTCAGCGGATGCTGGGTCGCTGAGCTTGAGTCGAGGCCACTCGACCGCGCTATGAAACGCCTAGTGCCGATTCTCCGACTGATGGCTACCGCAGTTCTCGGATTTCTGACGGGTTGCTCCAATCGAAGCACCGGCGTTGACCTCGGAGCGGATGACCCCGAAATGGCGACGGCGGTCGCCAAGGCACGCGCCACACTCCCTGATTACTGGCAGTTATTCGAGCATCCCGAGCATGGTGAGTCGGACTTTTCGCTGAAGGTCGAGGTTTCGGACAAGCACGGGACGGAGCACTTTTGGGTTGTTGACCCCCAGCGGAAGGATGGGAAGATTTTCGGCACGGTTGACAACGACCCAGAGCTGGTGAAGAACGTCAAGGCTGGAGACCGCATCCAAGTGGACGAGCAAGCCATCAGTGATTGGGGTTACGTGAGGGACGGCAAGATGCACGGAAAGTACACGCTTCGAGTTCTTATGAAGCACATGCCAGCGAAAGAGGCCGAGATGTACGGGCAGATTTTAGCAGACCCATGAAGACGTGGCCTAACCCTGCGCAGCCGCAAACCCGAGATGGAACAACAATCACGCTGCACCGCTCAGCGGATGCCGGGTCGCTGAGCTTGGGTCGTTAGGCGGCTCACGTAAGCATCATGAGATGGATTTGGCCTAGAATTTGGGACGAGGAACAAGGTGGTTGGTGGCGATTCATGGTCACCATTGCATTGTTCGCGAGCACCGTCATTCTGGGCATACTTCTCTTTACTGCGGCGATGCTCGCGGGATTGAAGAACGCCATAAACAACGAATCAGCACATATTCAGGAGGTCATGCAACTAATCGGGACAGTGCTGATAGCAGGAACAGGGCTGGCGGGTTTGTTGATAGGCGTCCGTTTCGTGCATCATAAGCCTATTCGTTGCCTCTTCACGGATGGTCGCCCGTTTAGGTTGGGATTTGTAGTTCAGTCGGCTGCCTTGTGGACTTTGCTTTGGCTTGCCGGCACGATTTTGTTCCCAAACGGTCGGGAACTTCTTGTCCGAAGGGCCGGAGAGATTCCTTTGGCATGGTGGCCAGTCTTAGCTATGGCGATGTTCTGTGCTATGGCGGTGGGACGCACAGCCGAGGAGATTGTGTTTCGGGGGTATTTGTTGACACGTTTGGCGGCGTGGGTCAAGCGGCCTTGGCTGGCCGTCTGCATCTCAACTCTCGTCTTCGCTTTGGTTCATCATGGGAATGCGGCTGCATATACTGCCATCGCTCTCTTCGGTGTCGCATTTGGTGCCGCCTGTATCCGTGCTGGCACTCTGGCTCCGATGATCGGTCTGCACACAGCGCACGACACGTTGGAGAGTCTCTGGCATCCCAAAGAGACGAATGCGGGCGCGACTTGGCTGGACGTAGTCTTCGTTGGAGTTGCACTTTCCATTTGGTTTGGTTGGCTTCTTTGGGTTACCAGAACGAGATCACCTGATACTTTGGAACGACAAGATAGTGGATTAAGACATGAGCAAAACACGCCGCCTAACAAATCGCTGCAGGCAACGCGGGATGACGCTCTCAGTTCCGCTATCGCGGAGAATGTCACCAGCCCCGCGTGCCTGAGCTCTGGTCGTTAGCCGTCGTATGCCATCCGGGCTTCCAGCACTAATCAAGAGGTGGTACTTTCGTCAGCGGCACTTTGCCGCCCTTGTGTGCATTCCGCTGTTCTTCGTCATTTTTATGCTTTTCGGCGGCTGTCGGCATCTCCTAATTGCGATCGATGAGGCTCGCACAATAGCAACGGTCACAGAGACACGTCCATATAGCCACTCGCACCCTTCGGTCTATTACCGTTACGAGGTAGATGGTCACGCTTATACTGGAACCGGTTCACCGGACCACCCGTCTTTTACGCCGCCATTATCCGTCGGCAGCACCTTTGAGATTCGATACTGTAGGTCCTTCCCATTATTGTCGACCGCGCAGAATCCATTTACTATTTTCGGTTCATTTCTGGCTGCCTGCATCTTTTTGCTTTTGGCAGACTTCATTACCACGCGATATGGAAAGAGACGAGAAAGTAACGGCTAACCAGAGGGTGGAGACGAACCGCCGCCCCGCGATTCCGTTCGATGCTGTGCGAGATTCCGAGAGCGCCTCTTGCGCTCCACCACTACCGTCGGCGGCGGTCGCTCACCCTTTTCGTTAGGCGGCAGCGCCGTAGGTGCGACATCATTGTAGATCGAAAATGAAATAGATTCCCAAGCTCCATAGGAGCGACATATTCCCGATGATGTCGCCCCTACGGGGCTGAAATAGACGTTGAACATTCACGCTACAAAGATTTCGCCCCTGACGGGGCTGCAAACCCGGCGGGCGCGTCGCGGTTGCCATAAAGGGGTCGTTCCCGAGTAATGACACAATTTCCTAAGCGCTTTGCGCAGCCGACTTCTTTCTTCGTAACCGAACGAGTCCGCAGAGCGACAAGATTATCTTGCCCCGTTTCGGTGAAACACAATTCACGCCGCCGCAGTCGCCGCTTTCAAGATCACGGAGAACGAGCAGCCCTGGCCGGTCACGCTTTTCACGCTCATGCGTCCGCCGTGGGCCACGGTGATTTCCCGCGCGATGGACAAGCCCAGACCCGCGCCCGTCTTCGTTTGTCCGGCAATGCCATCGCGACCTACGAATACGACAGCGCCGGGCGCAGAACCAAGCGCACGCCGGCAAACATTTTCCCGGTCGAGGTTGTCGCCACGAACTTTCTTCGTGATTGCCCGGCGTGAGTTCATTAAACTGTGCGCATGACAATCTGGATTCTCGCGTTGCTGTTGCTCGCCTCGCTGGCTGGAATGGGATACCGGCAGGGCGCCATTCGCGTGGCGGCTTCGTTCGTCGGCATTCTGTTCGCCGCTCTGCTGGCCGCGCCGGTGTCGCGCCTGATCGCGCCGTTGCTCAAACTTTGCGGACTGGCCAATCCCATCCTGCTCTGGGCACTGCCGCCCTTCATCGTGTTCTGCATCGTCCTGACGGTTTTCAAAATCATCGGTTACTCGGTGCATCAAAAGGTGGACGTCCATTACAAATACAAGACGGGCGAGTTGCAGCAGGCGTTGTGGGAGCGGCTCAACGCGCGCGCGGGCCTGTGCCTTGGCCTGCTCAACGGGCTGGCGTATTTCGTTTTGATCTCGTTCGTCATCTACGGGCTGAGCTATTGGACGGTGCAAATCTCGACGGGCGAGGACGACCCGAAAGCGGTGCGGCTCATCAACAGTCTGGGTCGCGATTTGCAAAGCACCGGGATGACGCGCGCGGCGGCGGCGGTGGGATCGTTGCCGGCGAGCTTCTTCGACGCCGCCGATCTGGCGGGGCTGCTGTATCATAATCCGTTGCTCGAGGCTCGGCTCGCGCGGTATCCGGGACTGCTTTCACTCGGGGAACGGGCTGAATTGCAAACCATCGCGCATGACAACGCGTTTACTGACCTGCGCGCCCGGCAGCGGCCCTGCCGGGAATTGCTCGACCTGCCGAGCGTGCAGGGCGTGACGGGCAATCCCGACCTGTTGCGGCTCGTGTGGGCCACGGTGTCGCCGAACGTGAAGGATCTCTCTGACTTCCTCGCCAGCGGAAAATCTGCGCGCTACGACGGCGAAGAAATTCTTGGCCGCTGGTTTTTCGACGTGAACGCCTCGGTGCTGGCGTATCGCAAAGAGAAACCCAATCTGCCGCAGATCGAAGTGCAAAAAGTCCGGCGCTGGATTGCGGAGCGCTACGCGAAAGCCACGCTCATCGCGACACCGGAGGAAACGGTGTTCGTGAAGAACCTTCCGGTCGCCAAACCGGGCCAGCCGGCTTCCGCCGAGGTGCAAACGTTGCAAGGCAACTGGAAGAAGGCCGACGGCAATTATTCCCTCGCGTTCCCGGGACAGGAAGAGCGGCGCGCACGGATCAATGGCAGCCGATTATCCTTC
>SCTL01000162.1 GCA_004297495.1 Verrucomicrobiota bacterium | reverse complement strand
GGCTTACGGCGAAGTCATCAAGCTGGCGGAGACGAATTACTGGTTCAAGCTCGGCGAACATCAGCAATGGCTCATTGATTACATCGAGGCGAACCCGTCATTCATCCAGCCGGATTATCGGCGCAATGAAGTGCTCGGCTTTCTCAAGAACAACACGCTCGAAGACCTCTGCATCTCGCGTCCGACGGCGCGGCTGAACTGGGGCATTCCCCTGCCCTTCGACAAAGATTACGTGACCTACGTCTGGTTCGACGCGCTGGTGAATTACATTTCAGTTCCGGCGGCGCGTGGTGACAAGTTGCTGAGTTCCGTGTTCGGAGTTCCGAGTTCCGAGTTGGAACTCTGGCCTGCGGATGTTCACGTCATCGGCAAAGACATCCTGAAATTTCACGCCGTCTTCTGGCCGATCATGCTCAAGGCGATGGGCCTGCCGCTGCCGAAGCAACTGCTTGTTCACGGCTGGTGGCAGAAGGACGGCGCGAAGATCAGCAAGAGCACCGGCAACATCGTTGACCCGGTCGCGGTCATCAACGAGTGGGGCTTGGATGCGTTCCGCTTTTACGTCGTGCGCGAACTCGACATCGGCCCGGATGGCAACTGGACTGACGCCGGATTCAAGTCGCGTTATCAAGCTGAACTCGCCAACGGCCTCGGCAATCTGGTGAATCGTTCGCTCTCGATGCTGAAGCGGTATCGCAATGGCGTCGTGCCCGCGCGCTCGGATGAACTTGCGCCCGAGGCGACGAAAGCCATGAACGACACGCGCGCGCTGTTGGAGAAAAACGAACTGCAAGGCGCGTTGCTCGCGATCTGGTCGCTCGTCGCGCGCGCCAATCAATACGTGGATCAAACCGCGCCGTTCAAACTCGCGAAAGAACCCGCGAATGCAAAGCGGCTCGACGAAGTGCTCTACAATCTCGCCGAGACCTGCCGCGTGCTGGCCGTGTTGCTCTGGCCGTTCATTCCGCAGACTGCGACAAAGATTTACGCGCAGCTAAATTTTCCCGGTATGCCGGATAAGTTTTCCGAGGCAACCTGGGGCCGCCTGCCGGCGGGTCACACGATTGGCGATCCCGCGCCTTTGTTCCCGCGCAAAGACGAGAAGGCGGCTTGAGTCACATCATGGCCACGTCCAGACGAATGGAAACCTCAGCCGATAGAATCGTTGCGGGCCGGAATTGGAAACCGTGACGGTTAGCGTCGTGTTCGTGCTGGAAAAACTTTGCGCCTGCAACCAGTTCAGGAAATTCGTCGAGCCATCGACGAAGCCGGCCAGCCAGGCGGGATAGTTTGCCACGGCCAGTTGATTGCTGTTGCCGACCGGAGTGACGCTCGCGATCCGCACGGGTGAAAGCTGTTGCTGCACCGTGTCCGCCAGAACCTCGTGAACCTTCGCCGACGGATGCAGGTAATCCCAGAACAGATAATTCGTGCCGGGGCCGGTAAAGGAAATATCGGCCTGTTCGTCGAGCGCATAGCCCGTGACATTGGTCAGTCCATAGCCAGTCGGATGCGCAATGAAATCGTCCAGCATGGCGAACATGTCCGGCACGATGAAGGTGAGATTGGTCAAGGTGAGCTTCAGTTGATTCAGCCGGTTCGTGAACGCAAAGTTAAAATCAATCACCCGTTGCCGGATAAATGATTCGTTGTTGGTCCCCAAGTTGTAGTAGGGCGCTTTGGTGATGTCCACCGCGTTGGGCAGAATCATTGTGCGCACTCCCTTGTTGTAGAGCGTCGTCACGGCGGTCACGTGGTTCGAGAGCGTTTGGTTGATGGCATTGGTCCAGACCGCGAGGTTGTTCGACGCATACGGTTGGAACTGCGGTCGCGAAAGATCGTCCACGAAATCCGCGTTGTTGACCCAGACGATGAAAAGCGAAGTGGCCACGTCCGGCGGCGCGCCGAAGTTGACGACGTTGGTCACGAGATTTGCGCTGTAGTGACCGAAGAATGACCAGTCCTTGTTCGTCTCCAGCACCAAACCCTGCCGCTGCGCCAGCACTTCGACCCACACGCGGCCATTGGAAAACCGCTTGCCGTAGTAAAGCGGCGCACCGCTGGAGTTGGTCATCGAGCAAATTCCATCACCGAAAACATACATCGAAGTGAAACCCGCGTTGCCGCGACTGACCGATAACCCGAGGAGCAAAATCAAGCTGGTGAACTGTAACGACCTTTGCACAGCATCATATTGCCTTGCTTTGGTTCAAAGTAAAGTTGTGACTCCGTGGATT
>SCTL01000161.1 GCA_004297495.1 Verrucomicrobiota bacterium | reverse complement strand
AAGATCATCACCATCGAAGATCCGGTTGAGTATCAGCTCAAGGGCGTGAACCAGATTCAAGTTTCCGAGAAATCCGGCCTCACGTTCGCCCGCGGCCTGCGTTCGATTTTGCGCCACGACCCGGACGTGATTCTCGTCGGCGAAATTCGCGACAAAGAAACCGCGCAGATCGCGGTGCAGTCGTCGCTGACGGGCCATTTGGTTTTCTCGACACTCCACACGAACGACGCGCCCGGTGCCGTCACGCGGCTTGTGGACATGGGCGTTGAACCCTATCTCGTCGCGTCGTCACTCGAAGCCGTGCTCGCGCAACGGCTCGTGCGCGTACTCTGCAAGCATTGCAAAGTGGTGGATGACTCACCCACCGCGCGCGCGTTGAAGGCGCAGCTTGGCATTCCGGTCGAGACCACGATTTACAAGTCCATCGGTTGTCGCGAGTGCCGCAACACGGGCTTCCACGGTCGCCGCGCGATCTTCGAGTGGATGGATTCCGACAACGAAATCCGCCAGCTCGTTTTGCGCAACGCTTCCAGCGATCAAATCCGTGACGCCGCGCGCCGCGCCGGCATGAAGACGCTCGCCGATGACGGCTGGCGGCTCGTGCGCGCCGGCGTGACGACCGTGGATGAAGTCTTGAGCGTGACGACGGCAAAGGAAGTTTCGCTGACGATGGATAAGACCGAGGAAGAACTTGGTGACGCCGCTCCGCATAGCATCGCATTGAAACGCCCCTGAGCCACGCAACATGCCGACATTTCACTACCGAGCGCTGGGAGCGAACGGCCAGATCGCCGAAGGGCAGATCGAAGCCGGTGGTCGCGCGGAGGCTTTTCGTCAGATCGAAAGCCAGAGCTTGCGGCCCATCAGTTTGAAAGAAGGCGTCAACGGCAAAGCCAGAGCGTCAACGCCGAAACCTGCGCCTGTCGCGCCGACCGGGAATACTCAAACCTCAAACGCCGACGCGCCATCCGAGACGCCGACGAAATTCTCCTTCGCCTCCGGAAAAATTTCCGCCCGCATTCTGGAGAATTTCACGCGATTGCTTTCCAGTTTGCTCGCGGCGGGTGTGCCGCTCAGTCGCGCGCTCGTGATTTTGCAGAAAGAAGCCGCGAACCCAACGGCGAAGGCGAAGTGGAAGGAAGTCCATGATCTCGTCGTGGACGGGATGACGCTCGCCGACGCGATGAGCAAATCGCCGGAAACGTTTCCGAAAGTTTACGTCGCGATGGTCGAGGCGGGTGAGACCGGCGGCTTTCTGGATGTCGTGCTTGGTCAGATTGCGGATTTTCAGGCGCGCGAAAAGGAAATGCGCGGCAAGGTGATAGCCGCCATGATTTATCCCGCCATCCTGATGGTGCTCGCGCTTTGCGTACTTACAGTAATGCTGACTTTCTTCGTCCCCAAATTTCAGGCCATGTTTGCCAGCTTTGGAGGACAACTTCCGCTTTTGACCCAGATCATCGTTGGCGTCAGTCAAGTGGTGAGGTCTTACGGCTTACTGGTCGCAGTGGTGATCGGTGTTTCGATATTCTTGGGCCGCGCTTGGATCGTTTCACCGGTGGGACGACGGGCTTGGGAAGGCTTGTTGCTCCGCACGCCAGTGATCGGGAATCTGATCGGACAATTTGCCATGTCGCGCTTCTGTCGGATGCTCGGGACGTTGCTGGGCGCGGGCGTGCCGCTGATCAACAGTCTGAACGTTGCGCGTCGCGCCATTGGCAACCAGATACTGTCGGACGCGGTCTCCAACTCGACCAATCTGGTCAAGGAAGGCAAGGCGTTGGGGGTTGGCCTCGCGGAATGTCGCACGCTGTTTCCTGGCTCGGTGCTGGAAATGATTTCCGTCGCCGAGGAGAGTGGCAAACTTGACCAGGAACTTGTCCGCATCGCCAATGTCACCGAAGGCGACCTCGACCGGCATCTCAAAATCGCCGTGGCGATGATCGAACCGGTGATGCTGTTTCTCATCGCCGCCTTCATCGGCACGATCTTCATTGGCATGGTACTGCCGATTTTCACCTTGGCCGACTACGTCAAGTGAACCGAAAACCACATTTCAAAAATATGAAAATAGAAAACCAAAATCGTAGAAACGAAATTCAGAACCGTCGCCATGCGCGCGGCTTTACACTGATTGAACTGATGCTGGTATTGGTGATTCTTGGTGTCCTTGCGGCTATTGTCGTGCCGAAGTTCGCCGGCACCGGCGAGCGCGCGAAGCAAACAGCGGCCAGGACGCAGATCGGCGCGTTCAGCACGGCGCTCAGCGCGTTTGAGGTGGACAACGGCTATTACCCGCGCGGCAAGGATGGCTTGTTCGCGCTGATCCAGAAGCCGAACGACGCGCAGAACTGGCATGGGCCGTATCTCGAAGAAAAGGGCGGCATCCCCAACGATCCGTGGGGGCGGCCCTATCTCTACGAATGCCCGGGCAAACACAACACCAGTTCCTACGACATCATGTCTGCCGGCTTCGATGGCAAGGAAGGCACGGAAGACGACATCACGAACTGGCAATTAGGCAAGTAACCGTGACGAATGACGCGACAACTTTTGGAGTGCGGCGACTTGTCGCCGCTTTCCGCGCTTTGCCGACAAGTCGGCAAAGCAGAACCGCGTTTGAGCGGTTCGCAGAAGATTGGGAGCACGATTGTGTTCGACGGAGACAAGTCTCCGCACTCCAAAGCGCCTTCACGCTCATCGAGTTGATTCTCGTCATGACGTTGCTGGCGGTGATTCTGGCCATTGCATCGC
>SCTL01000160.1 GCA_004297495.1 Verrucomicrobiota bacterium | reverse complement strand
AAACCAACCCGCGTTGACCTACGACACCATGCGCACAAATTTGTTTCCCGCAAGTAGGTGTTCTGCCGACGCGCTAATCAGCGTGCTTCAATTTGCGCTCTTTCCTTTTCGCGCGACCGGCGGATATTCGAGTGGCCAGATTATGCGGACGATTCGACGACAGTGGATTTTGGTTCTCGCGCTCGCGTGTGGGTTGAGCGTGAGTTGCCGGCTGGTTCAACACGTCGGCAAGAACACGCCGACCGGAATTCTGGTTGGCTGCCTAAACCAAATCTACGACGTCGTCGAACCGGTCAAGGGCGCCCCGGCGAAAACCTTCCAGGCCCGATTCAGAATTGTTGAAACGGTGGGTGTCTCCACCAATTTGCTCGGCCGCGAAGTGGAAATTGCCGTCCGCCCGCCCGATCATCTCTACTTGACCGCGACCGTCAGCGGGAAAGATTTCAAGCTCGGTCGCGATGGCCAGCAGCTATGGATTTACGCGCTGGAAAAAAAGTTTTATTTGATCGGCGAGTCGGGCGTCGCGCGCTTCGCCGAGCTGCCCGACAGCAAAGATTCGACGCAGCTTGGCCCGCTTCGCCTGCCGTGGTCGCGCAAGATACTCGCCTACGTGCCGCGCCTGGTGTCTGTGGAACGCCAGCCGGACGCGCGCGTCGGCAGGAACGATTGCTGCGTGCTGCTCGCTACGCCACGACCCGCTGCAGTCAAGGCGCATCGTCTGCCAGACTGCCGGCTTCAACTTTGGGTGCGCCGCTCGGATCGCTTGCCGACACGAATCAGTTATACCGACGACCGGGGCGTGCGCGTCACCGTCGAAGCGGAGCAACTCGAACTTCGCAACGACGCGCCGGAGACGCGCTGGACTTTTTCTCCGGTTGATGGCGACCGCACGCAAACCGTCGCAATCTCGCACCTCACGCAATTTCTTTCCGTCCGCTGGTCGCTGCTCAATGCGAAAATCCCGTCGCTCGGCCCGGCGACGGGTCAACGCCGCGTTGTTGCCAGCGAGGGAGAAGGACGCTTGGAGAACATTGACGGCACGACCGTCTTGTTCGTGAAAGGTTCGCCCGAGGAAATGGGCCGGCAGCACGGCGCGTTGCTGGCCAAAAAAGTTCGCGAGGACGCGCGACGTATTCTCTACGGCGTCGGCATTGGTAGTTCGCTCGCCAACGGCACGTGGTTCTTCGGCGAGATGAACGACGCCGAGCGCCGCTTGTTGCCGCACATGGACGGGCGTTACTTGCGCGAGATGGATGCGATGGCCGTCGCTGCCGGCATCTCCAAGGAGGAGATGCGCATGGCGAATGTTTTCCCCGAACTGTTTCATTGCACCGGCTTCGCGATCTACGGCGATGCGACGGTCGGCGGCACGCTCTATCACGGGCGCGTCCTCGATTATTTCCGCGGAATGGGCTTGGAGCAAAACGCCGTGGTGATGATTTTCCAACCCGACGTCGGCAACGCCTGGGTGAATATCAGCTACGCGGGCTTTGTCGGCTCGGTCACTGCGATGAATGCAAAAGGCGTGGCCATCGGTGAAATGGGCGGACACGGCGAGGGCCAGTGGGACGGCAAACCCATGGCGCAACTTGTCCGCGAAGTCATGGAGAAGGCGAACACGATTGATGACGCGGTTGAGATCATGCGCCGCGGCCCGCGCACCTGTGAATACTATTACGTGATCTCGGACGGCAAAACCCGCCGCGCCGTCGCGATTCGCGCGACGCCCACGGAATTTGAAACCGCGTGGGCCGGAGAAAAACATCCGCTCCTTCCGGAAACCATCAAGGACGCGGTGTTCGTCTCC
>SCTL01000159.1 GCA_004297495.1 Verrucomicrobiota bacterium | reverse complement strand
TCTTGCCCATCGTTAAATTTTCTATGGCCGAAAAAACCAAACACAATTACGACGAGAGCAAGATCAAGACGCTGAGTTCGCTGGAGCACATCCGGCTGCGCACGGGCATGTACATCGGGCGCATCGGCAACGGCAATCATTACGACGACGGCTGCTACATCCTGCTCAAGGAGGTCGTGGATAACGCCATTGACGAATACATCATGGGCCACGGCAAGGACGTAGAGATCACGATTGATGGCACGCACGTCTGCGTGCGCGACTACGGGCGCGGCATCCCGCTCGGCAAGGTCGTGGACTGCGTTTCAAAGATTAACACCGGCGCGAAATACAATGACGACGTGTTCCAGTTCAGCGTCGGCCTCAACGGCGTCGGGACGAAGGCGGTCAATGCGCTGTCTAAATCGTTCATCGTGCGCAGCCATCGCGATGGCGAATACGCCGAGGCAGCGTTCAAGGTAGGCAAGCTCAAGAAAGAGGATTCGGGAAAGACCAAAGAGCCGAACGGAACGTTCATCGAGTTCGAGCCGGACCCGGAGATTTTCAAGGAGACGGAGTTCAAGCAGGAGTTCGTGGAGCGGCGGCTGCGGCATTACAGCTACCTGAACACGGGACTGAAATTGATCCTCAAGACGGAGGCGTCCGAAGAGCCAAAGATTTTCCAATCGCGCCACGGGCTGATGGATTTGGTAATGGAGGATTTGTCCAGCGACGGCAGTGAGCCGTTGTATTCGCCACTGCATTACGCGAGCAAGACGCTGGAATTTTGTTTCACACACAGTAATTCGCGTTACGGCGAGACGTTTTATTCGTTCGTCAACGGGCAATACACGAGCGACGGCGGCACGCACTTGAGCGCGTTCCGCGAGGGCTTGCTGAAAGCCGTGAACGAATACGGCAACAAGAAATTTGAAGGCGATGATGTGCGCGAGTGCATGGTGGGCGCGGTGTCGATTCGTCTGAAAGATCCGATCTTCGAATCGCAAACTAAAAACAAGTTGGGGAATACGGAGATTCGCACCGAGTTGGTCAACAACGTGCGCGAGGAGTTGCTGCATTTCTTCCAACGCAACAAGCAGATCGCCGAGACGATCATGGCGAAGGTAGCGGACACGCAGGAGTTGCGGAAGGAATTGCAGAACGTGAAGAAGCTGGCGCGCGAGCGAGCCAAGGCAATCACGTTGCGCATCCCGCAGTTGAAGGACTGCAAGAATCATTTCGACAAAAAGAAGGAAAAGGGCAAGGGCACGATGGTTTTCATCTGCGAAGGCCAGTCCGCCGCCGGCTCGATCACGAGCTGCCGCGACGTGAACAACCAGGCCGTGTTCGTGCTCAAGGGCAAGCCGCTCAACGTCTGGGATCTCAAGCGCGACGTGATGTACAAGAACGACGAGATGTATAACCTCATGCAGTCGCTAAACGTCGAGGACAACACCGAGGGCCTGCGTTACGACAAGGTCATCCTCGCCACCGACGCGGACGTGGACGGCATGCACATCCGCAATTTGATGATCACGTATTTCTTCCGCTTCTTCGAGCAACTCGTCCACGACGGCCATGTTTACGTTTTAGAAACGCCGCTGTTCCGCGTACGCAACAAGGAGAAAACGATTTATTGCTACAGCGAAACCGAGCGCGACAACGCCGTGAGCGAACTCGGCGGCAAACCGGAAATCACGCGGTTCAAGGGCCTGGGCGAAATCAGCCCGAAAGAATTCGCGCAATTCATCGGCAAAGAAATGCGGTTGAGCAAAGTCGAATACGCGCCGAAGGTGGAGTCCGGCCCGATCTTCAATTTCTACATGGGAAAGAACACACCCGAGCGGAAAGACTACATCATGGACCGGCTGGTCGTGCCAGTGGAGGAGTGACGCCCTTTAACCGAAGCTTCGCGAAATGATTTACGTGCCTGCTCAGGTTGATTGTTTGCTCCATCGCCCCATTACCGCAGCGTCTGGCACATAACTACGAATAACAGAATCTTTCTTCGTGATTTTGTTTGTCGTGTATCGGAAAATCGCGGTGTGTCCCAGAACTTGCGTCTAAAGGATCAGCCGCCCAACGAACGACCACGGGAACGTCTCGTCGCTCAAGGACCGGCGGCGCTCAGCCCGGCGGAGTTGATCGCCATCTTGTTGCGCGTGGGACTGAAGGGCGCGAACGTCGTGGAAGTCGCGCGACAACTTCTAGCGAAATACGACCACAGCCTGCACGCGCTTGCATCGTCGCCGTTGGATGAGTTGCAGCAGATCAAAGGAATCGGGCGCGACAAAGCTGTGACTTTGGTCGCGGCCTTCTCCCTTGCCCGCAGGATGGCGGATGAAATGAAATCCGAGTCGCCAGTTCTGGATAATCCGGAAGCCATTGTTCAACTCATGCGAGAAGAACAAAGACTGAAAACCAACGAAACTTTCCAAGTGTTGCTTCTGAACACACGCCGTCGTTTGATTCGTGTTATCACGGTCGCCGACGGCACGCTCGACACTTTGCTGGTGCATCCGCGGGAGGTTTTTCGGTCGGCTATCGCCGCGAATGCAGC
>SCTL01000158.1 GCA_004297495.1 Verrucomicrobiota bacterium | reverse complement strand
GCGCAGCCAGCGGAGGCGGCGGGCAGTTTGAGATGGATCTGCTCGCAAATTCGACGGCGACGACTTCGAATCAACCGCTCGCCGCGTTGGGCCGCGTCGTTGTTCCGGTCACTGGAGGCAGCAAGGTCTTTAGCGGCCAGTTGCTGCCGGTGACGGATCTTTTCGGCAACACCGTCGTGCTCAATCTTTCCGGAACGAAAACTTTTCGGTGCACGGCAGTCTCGCAGCGGGTTTACAACATGGAATACTTCGTCGTCGTGCCCGTGACCAACGCCACGAGCACACTGCGGCCCTACCTCAGCACGGGTTCTCCCACTCCGAACGCGACCGGCGTGCTGCTGGACGCGCCGATTTCATTCACGGTGGCCCACCGTCAAACCACCGCCACGAATCTCCAGTTGTCCGTGAATGGCATCAGCGTGACGGGCAGTCTCACCACCTCCAGCAACGCCGCCGGCACCACCGTCAGCTATACGCCATCGAGTTTCCTGCCAGCCAATTCGACCAACACGCTGATCGCCATCATCACGGATAGTGCCGGCGTCAAGTTGACCAACGCTTGGAGTTTCACGACGATCAATGCGACCGTCACCACGATTCCCGGAGCCTACGCTCAACCGCTTGGCTCCGGCGCTGGTCCCGGTTTTGCCCTACGCCTTTACAAAGTTGATGACGCTGCGCCCACCACGGCAACGCTGCTCAACGCTGAAATCGAGTTGGCCGGCCTGCGCACCAATCTCGTTACGAGTCTGCCTTACCCGAATCTCGCGCCGGGAGCAAATGGCGACGGAACCTACGCCGAACCCAACACGATCAACTACGACATCACCGGCGCTCCCACCGGCACGCCGACGTTCAACACCAAATCCGCGTTCCCGAACGTGACGGCGGGCGGCGTGAACAACAACCTCGCCATGGAAGCCTTGATGTACATGCAACTGCCCGTTGGCAGTTATCATCTCCAGGTGCGAAGCGATGACGGCTTCAAACTGACGGTCGGTCCCACGGCGGCGAACACAAACCTCGCGCTGGGTTCATTCGACGGCGGTCGCGGCAATGGCACGCCCTCCGATGTTTACTTCGCCGTCACCAACAGCGGGCTGTATCCGATGCGACTGCTTTATTTCCAGGCTGGCGCCGGCGGCAACGTCGAGTTTTACTCGGTGAGCAACAGCACACCCGTCCTGCTCAACGATCCGGCCAATGCCAGCGCGATCAAAACCTTCCTGCCGCCGGCGGCGCCGGTGCTCCTTCTCAACCCAGCCCACAGTGGCGGCGCGACCACCTTCAGCTTCCTGTCGCAGTCGCTCTACACGCACTATGTGGAATACAAAAATGCGCTGACCGATGCGAGTTGGTCGCCGCTGCAAACCATCGCTGGCAACGGTTCAATTACAAATGTGACCGACAACTCCGCAGTCGGCGCCACACGGTTTTATCGTGTCCGGACACAATGATTCCGCATTTCAATCACGCGCAGAACAGCCGGTTCTTGACCGGATTTCTGAATCCACTTAACTTCCGATACGAGAAATAAAAAGGTCCCGTTGTCTATCTCTGCCCGCTTTCGGTTGCGTTGTACTGGAGTTTGTCTCCTGGCCGTTCTGGTTTGTGGTTTTGCCGACCGAACGCCGGCCCAATCGGTTTCCAACGGCTTCTGGCAGGCGCAAAGTATTTACCAGATCATCACCGACCGCTTCTTCGACGGTGACGCCGCCAACAACAACGCCGAGGGAAACTACAACCCCACCGGCAACAGCGTTCACGGCGGCGATTTCAAGGGCATCGAACGGAAGCTCGATTACATCAAGGCGCTGGGCGCGACCGCGATCTGGATTTCGCCGGTCGTTCTGAACGCCAACGGGGAATTTCACGGCTACGCGGGCCGTGATTTTTATCAGGTCGCGCCGCACTGGGGCACGCTCGCGGACTTGCAGCACATGATCCAAGCCGCGCACGCGCGCGGGATTCTGGTCATCAACGACATCATCGTGAACCACGGCGGCGATCTGACTTACAGCACCGACTCGGGTTGGTCCAACTTCAAAGCGCCGCCCGACGGCTACAATCTGCGCTATCGCAACGCGTCGAAACAATTCGCCGCGCCGTTCAACACCAACGCCATCAATCCGAACCTGACCAACATTTTTCACAACAACGGCTCCATTCCCGATTACAACACCGAGCAGCACTATCAACTCGGCGAGTTGAGTGGCTTGGACGACTTCCGCACAGAGTCGCCTTACGTTCGTTCGAACATGGCGGCGATTTATCAGTATTGGATCGCCCAAGGCTTCGATGGTTTTCGGATTGATACGGTGAAACATGTCGAGATGGGCTTCTGGCAGGAATGGTCACCGCTCATCCACGCTTACGCCGCGACAAACAGCAAGCCGAACTTCTTCATGTTCGGTGAAGTTTATGACGGCTCAGATTCCTTGTGCGGCTCCTACACCGGCACGCAAAGCGGCGGCGCGTTCACGCTCGATTCAGTGGTGGACTATCCGCTCTATTTCAGAGTCAACAGCGTCTTCGCCACCGCCAGCGGCAACACCAAACAAATTGAAGACCGCTACGGCGCCATCGCTGGAAATTACGACACGAACGCGCAAATGCGACTCGTCACGTTCCTCGACAACCACGACCAGGCGCGATTCCTGAGTTCCGGCAATGCGAACAACAACACCAGCCGGCTCAATGTGGCGTTGGTTTTTCTCTACACGTCACGCGGCGTGCCGTGTCTCTATTACGGCACCGAGCAGGCCTTCAACGGCGGCAATGATCCCAACGACCGCGAGGACATGTTCGACGGACAGTTCGAGCAAGGCCCGTCCCTCGGCGACAACTTCAACCTGACGCATCCGCAGTTTCAACTGGTCGCCAAGCTGAATAATTTTCGCCGGCTCTACGCTCCGTTGCAGACCGGCTCGCACGTGAACAAGTGGAGCGATCCTGACAGTCCCGGCCTGTTCGCCTACGCGCGGCGACTGGGCACGCAGGAAGTGTTCGTGGTTTTCAACACCGCCGGCTCGACGCAGACGTTGACGAATCGCTCGACGATCTTTACGGCCGGAACAAAAATCCTGAACCTTTTCGACACCAACGAAGTCCTCACGGTGACGGCCACGCCGGAGATTCCACCGATCACGGTGCCGGCCACGTCAGCGAAAATATTCGTAGCTCAATCCGACTGGCAGCCGCTTGATCCCGTGGTGGTGAGCAACTCGCCGGCGCATGACGCTGCCAGCGTGCCGACGTACTCATCCATAGTACTCCAGTTCAGCAAGCCGATGAATACCAACTCGGTTCAATCCGCGTTCGGCACGACTCCGGCAATCAGTGGCGCATTCTCCTGGTCCGCCGCGCGCGACACGATGACCTTCACCGCCGGCGGCGCGGGACTTCCCGGCCTCAGCACGATCACTGTCCGCGTGACCAACGCCACCGACGCCGTTTCCGGCAACGCGATGTTCGCGCCCTACGAAATGTTTTTCAAAACCGCAGCGACGAGTGTGGTTGATACCACGCCACCCGCTCTCGTTCTGCAATCGCCGACTAACAACGCAACGATCTCCGCCAACCTCGCCATCTCCGGCACTGCCAGCGACAACATCGCCGTGCAGAAAGTCGAAGTGCGGCTGGACAACGGCCCGTGGTTGACGGCGACGGGAACGACCGCGTGGAGTTACAGCTTGAACAGTTCAAACTTCTTGAACGGCACACACAAACTGTCCGCGCGGGCGACTGATTCCTCCAACAACCTATCCGCGACCAACACCGTGACTGTCCGCTTCGTGAACGCACCCGGCAGTTACATTCAGCGACTCAGCGCGGGCAACTCCAACAACGTCGTGAACTGCGACAGCGCGACTTGGTTAAGCGACCGCCCCTACAGCCTCGGCGGCTTCGGCTACT
>SCTL01000157.1 GCA_004297495.1 Verrucomicrobiota bacterium | reverse complement strand
GCTCGATGCAATACGTGTGGGACGACAGCGGGAAACGTTACCTCGACGGTCTCGGCGGCATCGTGACGATCAGTGTCGGCCATTGCCATCCGCACGTTCTCGCAGCGGCGAACAAGCAGAATGAAATTTATCAGCACTCGACCACGATTTATCTGCACCCGAACGTCGCGCTTTACGCGGAGAAGCTCGCGTCCAAGATGCCGGGCGATCTCAAGATGTGTTACTTCGTGAACTCCGGTTCGGAGGCGAACGATCTCGCGCTGCTCATGGCGCGCGCTAGCACGGGCAATTACGACATGATCGCGCTACGCAACGCGTATCACGGCGGCAATGCATCGGGCATGGGAGTGACGGCGCACAGCACGTGGAAATATAATGTGCCGCACAGCTTTGGCGTGCATCACGCGCTCGCGCCGTATCAATATCGCGGCCCGTGGGGTTACGACGACGCGGACGCGGGCAAGAAATACGCGAACGATGTGAAAGAGGTGATTGATTTCGCGACGCCGGGAAAAGTTGCGGGCTTCATCGCGGAATCCATTCAAGGCGTCGGCGGCTTCGTGGAATTTCCGCAGGGATACCTCAAGCAAACGTACGAATATGTCCGCGCGGCAGGCGGCGTGTGCATCGCGGACGAAGTGCAGACGGGCTTTGGCCGCACGGGCACGCACTTCTGGGGCTTCGAGACGCAGGGCGTGATTCCCGACATCGTCACGATGGCGAAAGGCATCGGCAACGGCTGTCCGCTCGCCGCGGTCGTCACCACGCCGAAAGTTGCGCAATCGCTCGTCGGCAAAATTCACTTCAACACATTCGGCGGAAATCCCGTCGTCAGCGCGATGGGTAAAGCCGTGCTCGAAGTCATCGAAAAGGAAAACCTTCAAGCCAACTCGCTCAAGCTCGGCAATCACATCCATGCGGGACTCGCGAAGTTGAAGGAGAAACACAAAGTCATCGGCGACGTGCGCGGCAAAGGCTTGATGATCGGCATCGAGATGGTGAAAGACCGCACGACGAAAGAGCCGGCGAAGTCTGAGTGCGCGGCGGTGCTGGAATCCGCGCGTGAAATGGGTTTGCTCATCGGCAAGGGCGGCTTGTGGGGACAGACGATCCGCTTCGCGCCGCCCATGTGCATCACGCAAGCCGACGCGGACTTTCTGCTCGAAGTGCTGGACGCGTCGTTCGCGAAACTCTGAGGGCAGGGGGGCCGTCGGCGCGGCCATCCTGGCCGCAGCAGCAGAAACTGCCGGTAGCGTCGGGTATTTCAGAAGCGATTTAGCTGGCGAGGTGCTGCGGCCCGGAGTGCCGCGCGCCGGCTGGCAATCATCAAGGTTGACAGGCCCGTGCCGATTCCCTCTGATTCAGTTTTTGGAACATTGAGTTTATGAAGCTACTGTTTTTAGTGCTGAGTCTTTCCATCGTCGCCGGAATCGCCAGGGCAGTCCCTGCGTCCTCGTCCCAGCTCACGCTGACTGACAAGCCAAAGAAGGGAGACGTAAACCTTGTTGTGGCTGGTGCCGCCGCCGACCTCTGCATGGACGAGGCCGATTTCAAAGTGGTGCGGATCGCCGCGGAATGTTTCGCGGCGGATGTCGAACGTGTGACCGGCAAGAAGCCACGGGTTAAGACTGAGACGCGCGAGCTGTCATCCCACGCGGTCATCATCGGCACCATTGGGAAAAGCGCGGTGATCGAGGAACTGATTCGCGCCGGCAAGTTGGACGCGAAGCCGGTCGCCGGCAAATGGGAGTCATTCATCATCGCGACGGTGACCAATCCCTTGCCGGGCGTAAGCACGGCGTTGGTGATCGCCGGCAGTGACCGGCGCGGCACGGCTTACGGCGTGTTCACTCTGTCAGAGACGATTGGCGTTTCGCCCTGGGTTTGGTGGGCCGACGTCCCGCCGACGCACCGCGACGCGCTCGTGATCAGCCAGGGCACGCACACGCAAGGGCCGCCCTCGGTCAAGTATCGCGGCATCTTCATCAACGACGAAGATTGGGGACTGCAACCGTGGGCGGCGAAAACTTTCGAGCCGGAGACAAAGGACATCGGCCCGAAGACTTACGCGAAAGTCTGCGAGTTGTTGCTGCGGCTGAAAGCGAACTATCTCTGGCCGGCGATGCACGAATGCACCCACGCCTTCAACTCAATTCCCGGAAACAAAGTCGTCGCCGACGAATACGCGATCGTCATGGGCAGCTCGCACGCCGAGCCGATGCTTTTCAACAATGCGACCGAGTGGAAGCTGCCGAAGGATCACTGGAACTACGAGACGC
>SCTL01000156.1 GCA_004297495.1 Verrucomicrobiota bacterium | reverse complement strand
GGGTTTGAAGATGCGCACGCCGTCGAGTTCGCCTGCGTTGAGATACATCCTAGCGTAGCATGCCAAGTCCGACGCCGTGAGAAAAAGCCCGGCGTGACCCGCCAAACCGCCCATCCGCCGCGCGGTGGGATCGTGGACCTTGCCGCGCAGCACTTCGCCGGAATTGAGTTTCTCCGTCGGAGCGATGCGTGGAAGTTTTTCCGCCGGCGGCAGGAAGCCGGAGTTGGTCATGCCGAGCGGCGCGTAAATTTCGCGCGCCACGAATTCATTCAACGGCACGCCGCTTACGCGCCGCACGATTTCACCGAGCGTGATGAAGTTGATGTCGCTGTATTTGAAAGCCGTGCCCGGCGCGGTGACGAGTTTTTCCGCGCACGCGAGCCGGATTCCTTCGTCGTACCCGGACCAATCGGGCTTGGCGGGAATTCCCGGGCGCAGGCCCGAAGTGTGCGTGAGCAGGTGGCGAATCGTGACTGCTTCCTTTCCGTTGGCGGCGAACTCGGGAATGTAGTTCGTTACCGGCGCATCAAGCTGAACCTTGCCGCGCTCGATGAGCAACATGACGGATGGCGTTGTAGCGACAACTTTGGTGAGCGAGGCCGCGTCAAAGATTGTGTCCTCGGTCATCGCCTCGGCTTCTGGTTCGACCGCGCGTTGACCAAACGCTTTGCGATAAATTTCCCCGCCATGCTCCAGCCAGAGCACGCCGCCGGGACATTTTGCATCGCTGATGGCGGCGTTGATTGCCGAATCCATCTCCGCAAGTTTCTCCGCGCGAAAAGCAGACCGTCCGTCTGCTGAGACGGCAACGACCAGCGCGAGCAGAAAACCGAGGACGGCACGGCGCTTGGCGAACATAACTGGTTTGGTCATGGGCGAACGCGAGTATGCGAGGGCAGGGGGATGGGCGGCCAGATTTTTCTCCCGCGCATTGACGGTCAAGGTGTGCCGACAATTACGCGTGACGTTGACCGAGTCGCCTCGCAAAATCGGCGCATGAATTACTGGCTCGTGAAATCCGAACCCGAATCGTACTCGTGGGCGCAATTCGTGAAGGACGGTCGCACCGCATGGACGGGCGTGCGCAATTTCGCGGCGCGACTCCATCTCCGCGCCATGAAAGTCGGCGACGGCGTGCTCTTCTATCACAGCGGCGAAGGCAAGGACGTAGTCGGTCTGGCGAAAGTGGTGAAAGCTGCCTATACCGATCCGACCGCGAAGGAAGGCGATTGGTCGTGCGTTGACCTCGCGCCGGTGAAACCGCTCACCAAGTCCGTCACCCTCGCGACGATTAAGGCTGACAAGATTCTGAGTACAATGAGGCTGGTGAAGGAGTCCCGGCTCTCGGTGTCACCGGTGAGTGAGGCGCAGTTTCAGCGAGTGCTGGAGTTGGGAAAATAGCGCGGCGAAGTTTTGTTCCATTGCTACGCTCCCGCCGCTTGGCTATTGTCCGCGCGTTCCCGAACTATGAACGCGGAAAATGTTTCCAAGAATCACGGCTGGCTGGTGGCGTGCTCCGGCCTCGGCATCAACCTCGCGCTCGGGGTGCTCTACACCTGGAGCATGTTCAAGCCGGCCATCGAAAAAGATTTCGGCTGGAAAGGCGGTCAACTCAACGATCCCTACGCGCTCTGTTGTCTGGTGTTCGCGTTCACGATGATTTTTGCCGGACGCTGTCAGGACAAGCTCGGTCCGCGCGTGACGGCCAGTGTGGGCGGCGTGCTTGTGGGCGCGGGGCTGGCGCTCATCTCCACGACCAACAGCTACGCGACGTGGCTGCTGGGTTTTGGCGTGTT
>SCTL01000155.1 GCA_004297495.1 Verrucomicrobiota bacterium | reverse complement strand
CGGCGAACTGCTGGGATTGCCACGGCTCGCACGAGATCGGTTCGGTCAAGCACGCGGAGTCGCCGGTGTTCAAGCTCAACCTGCCGCAGACGTGCGCCAAGTGTCACAGCAATCCGCGTCTCACGAAGGAATATCAGATGAAGTTCCCGGAGGCGGCGTCGCAATACAACGAAAGCATCCACGGACGCGCGCTGTTGAAGATGGGCCTGATCGTTGCGCCGTCGTGCAACGATTGCCACGGCGTGCACGACATCAAGCGCGGTGTGGATCGCGACGCGCCGATCAATCACGTGAACGTGGCCAAGACCTGCGGCAAATGCCACGTCGGCATCGAGAAGGTTTATGACGCCAGCGTGCACGGCCAGTTGCTCGCGAAAGGTGACAAGAACGGCCCGGTCTGCACCGATTGCCACAGCGCGCATGAAGTCGAGACGCCGAAGAACGGTCACTTCAAGATGGCGAGTGACGCGCGGTGTGGTCGCTGTCACGAGGATCGGTTGGAACATTATCGCGACACGTATCACGGCAAGGCGATGGCTCTCGGCAAACCGACCGTCGCCTCCGCTGTCGCCGCGTGCTACGACTGCCACGGACATCACGATGTTTTGCCGCCGTCCAATCCGGCGTCACACCTGAGCAAGTCGAACATCCTCGCGACGTGTCAGCAATGTCACCCAACCGCCACCGCGCGATTCACGGATTACCGGCCTCACGCAAACCCGCTCGACGCGAAGAACTATCCGATGTTGCACGTGGTGTTTCTCGGCATGACCGGTCTGCTCGTCGGCGTGTTCAGCTTCTTTGGCCTGCACACCATCGTCTGGCTGGTGCGCGCGGTGTGGTTGTATCTGCACGACACGAAGACGTTCCGCGAAGCCAAGATCAAGACGCAGGAAGACGACGAATGGTTCACGCGCTTCGTGCCATTCGAGCGCTTCCTGCATTTCCTCGTCGTATCGAGCTTCCTGTTGCTCGTCATCACCGGGATGCCGCTCAAGTTTTATTACACGGACTGGGCGAAGGTTTTGTTCCGCTTCATCGGCGGCCCAGAGACGGCGCGCACGCTGCATCACTTCGGCGCGCTGGTCACGTTCCTCTACTTCGGACTGCACGTCACTTCACTCATCGGCAAAGCGTGGAAGGGCCGGAAATCCCTCCGCGATCCGGTGGACGGCAGATTCCATTTCAAACGCATCTTCACGGTGCTGTTCGGCCCGGACTCGATGATGCCCACGTGGAAAGACTGGACGGATTTCGTGGCGCACAACAAATGGTTCTTCGGCAAAGGCGAGAAGCCGCAGTTCGACCGCTGGACGTATTGGGAGAAGTTCGATTACTTCGCGGTGTTCTGGGGCGTGGCCATCATCGGCTCATCGGGATTGATCCTGTGGTTTCCGGCGTTCTTCACGCGCTTCCTGCCGGGTTGGGCCATCAACATCGCGCACATCATCCACTCGGACGAAGCGCTGCTTGCGGCGGGCTTCATCTTCTCGATTCATTTCTTCAACACACATTTCCGCATCGAGAAATTCCCGATGGACACGGTCATCTTCTCCGGCCGCATCTCGAAGGCCGAGTTGATGCACGAACGCAAACGCTGGTATGACCGCCTGATCGCCGCCGGCAATCTCGACAAGCACCGCGTGCGCGACGAATGGTTTCAATGGAAGAACATCGCCCGCTCGTTCGGCTATCTGTTCTTCGGCGTAGGAATTATTCTCCTGCTGC
>SCTL01000154.1 GCA_004297495.1 Verrucomicrobiota bacterium | reverse complement strand
CCGCCCACCGTCGCTTCAGTGCCACTGCAGGTGTTCCCGTAGCCGCCGCCCACCGTCGCAGAAGCGTCACTGCTGGTATTCGCCCGTCCGCCGCCCACGGTCGCTTCAATGCCGCTGCTGGTGTTCCCTCGTCCGCCGCCCACGGTGCCGAATTCTCGAGTCACGCGGTTGGTGTAAGCCGAGCCAAGGTAATTCGTCGCACCGCCGCCGCCAACCGTCGCTCCAAAAACTCCAGCGGCCACAAAGTTTAGCGGAGAGCCGCCGATCACATTCGGCGCGCCGTTGGTGTTCAGCTCCAGGCGCAGCGCGCGGACGCCGTTGACCTTGAATTCCAACGCCTGGTTGTCGGTCGTGCCGAGGAAGTGCGTACCCGCGGTCGTGCCGCTGTTGCCTGCTGTTTTCCAGAACGCGCTTGCGTCGAGTCCGTCCAGCACGTCCGCATCCAGCCCGCTGCCGACGCCATCACTGGCCAGCACGGTGGGGAGGATTTCGCTGTCGCGTGCAATCGTTGGATCAATGCGCGCGTCGGCAATCGTGCCCGTCGCGATCGCGTTTGCGTCCAGGGTGCCCGCGAAGACGCCGTTAAAGCTGGGCAGGTTGAACAACACTGAGAGTGTGCCGGGCGTGACACCGTTCGCGCTGACCAAATCCACCCGGCCATCGGCGTTGACGTCCGCAGCGATGACGGCAAAGGGAGAGTTGCCCACGCTCTTCGTGAACGCCGTCGAGAAAACGCCGCTGCCGTTGTTCGTCACCGCCGTCAGCGTGCCGGGCGTGGTGTTGTTCGCGCAGATCAAATCCGTTTTGCCGTCGCCGTTCAGGTCCACCGCCGTCACCCAAACCGGCACGCTGCCCGCAATGACCGGCGTCGCCAGCGGAAACGCGCCGGCGCCGTTGTTGAGCAACACCGAGAGCGTGCCGTCGCCGTTGTTGGCGCAGATCAAATCTTGATAGCCATCCCCGTTGAGATCCGCTGCCGCTACCGAACGCGGCCCGTTGCCGGCGCTGTAGTTGATCGCCAGCAAGAAACCGCCGCTGCCGTTATTGAGCAGGACGGACAGCGTGCCGCTGGCAATGTTGTTCGCGCTGATCAAATCCGGGAAGGTATCGCCGTTGACATCCGCCACCGCGACGGCGAACGGGTTGTTGCCCACGCTGTTCGTGGAGGCAGCCACAAAGCCACCGCTGCCGTTGTTCGTGAAAACGAACAGCGTCCCGGGTGAATTGCCGTTGGCGCTGATGAGGTCCGGCTTGCCGTCGCCGTTGATATCCGCCGCGACGACCATTTGCACGTTGCCGCCGCCGCCGACAAAGGTGTTCGTGGATGCGGCAACAAAAGTGCCGCTGCCGTTGTTCGTCAAGACGATCAGCGCGCCTGGCCCCTGACTGGTGCAGATCAAATCCGGTTTGCCGTCACCATTGACGTCTGCCGACGTGACGGAGCGTGTGTTGTTCCCCGCGATGTAGGTGGCCGCCAGCCCAAAGACGCCGCTGCCGTTGTTGGTCAACACCGAGAGTGTGTTGGCGGCGCTGTTCGCGCTGATCAAGTCCAGTTTGCCGTCGCTGTTGACATCCGCCGCCACGACCGAGCGCGGGACGTTGCCGACGTCGGGCGAGGAGACGAGCGAATAATTCCCCGGCCAGGAGAGGATGCCGGGCGCGTTGAGCTCGGTCATCAAGACATTCGTCACGCCCGAACCGTTGCCCGTGAACGTGCCGGCGAAATTGTTGGTCGTGTTGTTGAACTGCACCACGCCGGAGAACACGTTGCTGCCGTTGAGCCGCGCGATGTTGGCGGAAAGCTGGCCGTCGGTGATCGCGCCGGTGTAGCTGGCCGCGCTGCCGGCGTTCAACGCCCGCACTGCGTAGGGCGTGGAAGTGAGTTGCTGGCGCGGAGTGAGAGTGGTGAACGCGCCGCCGCCGTTGGTGCGCACGCCGATTTCGAGCCAGCGATCGGCGCCGGAGAACTGATTCCCGAAATCCAGCGTGACAGTGAAAAGGCCGTTGCTCACGGCGGTCGGGGAATTGGTCAACACCGCGCCCTGTTGCGTGCCGCTGGAGAGGGCGTCGTAAATCGTGAATCGTAAATCGTAAATTCCGCTGGCCCCGCTGCCGCTCTCATACAACCGGCCTTGATAAGTGAAGGCGGTGGACTGGGCGAAGGTTGCGAGTTGAGAGTTGAGAGTTGAGAGGAGTGCCAACGCCACGGTTGCGGCGTAGCGGCGTCTCGGCTGAGCGCCGCCAACTCTCAAATTCAAGAATGCGGCGCTCTGCCAAGACGCCGCTACGAAGATCGGGAAGGGTTTGAGTTTCATAGTTCGGTTGGCCGTGGGTTCACCGTGTCTGAGCACCGGTGTCGCCAGGATTGGTGGTTCACGGCCGACGAACCAGAAATGGTGGAGACGGATTATTGCTACCACATTAGGCGTCAAAATACAAAGTGTTATCGAGCACGCCTCGCAGCCGGGGCAGCCATGACACGGGTGAATCGCATGATGCACCCAAGCCCGCCGCTGGCACGCCAGTTGCGACAACTTGAGGTGCAGGCCGAGCATGGCCTGCGTTGTGAGTAGTCTGGTTGGGTTCACCCAGCCGCGTTCGCAAGAGCGCGGCTGGTTCGCTTTTCAACCCAGCGCGGTCAGGGCAACTTCCCGGCGCGGTTCGTTGCCAAAGGCTTTCGCCTTCGCCACCACGTTCTCAACCGTGAGTCCGTACCGCTGGCGCAACACGTCCTGACTGGTCGCGTGTTCGATGAACTGGTCCGGCCAGCCGATGCGGGCGACGGGCGTGGCGATGCCCTTCTCGCTGAACAGCTCCAACACCGCCGAGCCGTAGCCGCCCATCAGCGCGTGATCTTCCATCGTCACAATCACGTCCGCCGCGCGTCCGAAGAATTCGTGCGTGCCGCCGTCAATCGGTTTGGTGAAACGCGGATTGATGACTGCGACGTCGAATCCCTCGCCCACGAGTTTCGCCGCGGCTTTGCGCGCCAGCGTACACATCGGGCCGAGACCGAAGATCGCGATTTTCTTTCCGCCGCTGTTCGCGAAGTTCTGCACGACTTCCGCCTTGCCGATTTCGAGCAACGCGGGTTGATCCTTGATCGGCACGCCTTCCGCCGCGCCGCGCGGGTAGCGGATGAACGTGGGATGCTTTTGCAGCGTGGCCGTGAACATCATGTCCTGCAATTCGTCCTCGTCCTTCGGCGCCATCGCAACGACGTTCGGGAAGCAGCGCAGATACGCGATGTCGAACAAGCCGTGGTGCGTCGGGCCGTCGTTGGCGGAAAGACCCGCGCGGTCCATGCAGAAAATCACCGGCAAATCCTGGAGGCAAACATCGTGATGAATGCAATCATAGGCGCGCTGGAGGAACGTCGAGTAAATCGCACAGACCGGATGGAAACCCATCGTCGCCATGCCCGCCGCGAAAATGACGGCGTGTTCTTCAGCGATGCCCACGTCGTAGTAACGCTCCGGCATCGCTTTCTCCAGATGCTTTAAGCCCGTGCCGCTCGGCATGGCGGCGGTGATGCCGACGACCGTGTTGTCCTTCTTGCAAAGCTTGATCATCGTCTGGCCGAACACGTCCTGATAATTCGGCGGCGTGCCGGGCTTCGCGGGCGCGGTGTTGCCGGTCGTGAGATCATACGGCCCGACGCCGTGGAATTTCTCCGGCTGCTTCAGCGCGGCTTCGTAACCCTTGCCCTTTTGCGTGAGCACGTGGATGACAATCGGCTGATCGCACGTCTTGGCGAACTCCATTGTCTCGATCAGCAACGGCAAATCATGCCCGTCAATCGGCCCGAGATAGCGCAGGCCCATCTCCTCGAAAATCACCGCGCTGCCGTAGCCGACGCGACCGTCTGAACCCGGTCCTTCAGTTTTCTGTTTCAAGCCGACGTCCGTGATCGCGCCCTTGAAACCTTCCTCGGCCTTGTGCGCGAGCTTGAGCGCGACGTGACCTTTGGGCAGGCGCATCAGGAATTTCTCGAAGTCGCGCGCGAGTTGGTTGTAGCGGGGATTCGTGATGAGCTTGTTGAGATAGCCGGAAATCGCGCCAACGTTTTTGGCAATGCTCCACTCGTTGTCGTTGAGGATGGCGATGAACTTTTTCGTCGTGTGCGAGATGTTGTTGAGCGCCTCAAAGGAAATGCCGTTCGTCAGCGCCGCATCACCGAAGATGCACACGACGTGTTCGTCGCCCTTACGTTGATCGCGCGCGGCGCACATGCCGAGCGCGGCGGAGAGCGCCGTGCCCGCGTGGCCCGCGCCGAAACAATCATGCTCGCTCTCGCTGCGGAGCGCGAAGCCGTTCAAACCGTCGGTCGTGCGGATGGTGTGAAACCGATCCGCGCGGCCCGTGAGCAGTTTGTGAACGTAAATCTGATGGCTGACGTCCCAGACAAATTTGTCCTTCGGCGTGCTGAAGACGCGATGCAGCGCCATGGTCAACTCGACGACGCCGAGGTTCGGCCCGAGATGGCCGCCGTTCTTGGCGAGGACGGTGATGAGTTCCTGCCGGATTTCGTGGGCGAGAACGCCGAGTTGTTCCATCGTCAGTTTTTTGACGTGGAGCGGTTCTTTAACCATGTCGAGGTATCGGCTCATAATTGTGTCAGTTCAAAGTCTAAGGTCTAAAGTCTAAGGTCCGAATTCCGAAGACGGGCGTTCGCTCAGTCTTCGGCGGTTTCGAGCGGGAACGGTTTGAGTTTCAATTCACCGCCGGCGGCTTTTTCGAGTTGTTGAATCTTCAACTCGGCCTCGGCGAGTTTTTGCTGGCAGGCTTTGGCGAGCGCCATGCCTTCCTCGTATTTCGCGATCAGGGATTCGAGCGGCAGGTCGCCGGATTCCATGGATTCCACGACGCCTTCGAGCTTCGTCAAAGCTTCCTCGAACGCGATGTTGGGTCTGGCCGGACTGTTCGGGCCGGTGGTTTTCGCCGGATTGGGCACAAGCGCAGACTAAAAGAACGGGCGCTCACAGTCCAGCCCCGAGTCATATTCGCCGAATCCGTTTCTTGCTTTTCCGCCGCGCAGAGCGTAATTCTAACAACCATTTTTAATGAAGTGTCGTAAACCAGCAGTCCGTCGGGCGGTAGGAATCCTGTCTTTCTTCCTCGGCGTAATTTTAACCCAACTTTCGCTTTCCGCGCAAACGACGAGCAATGTCGTGCTGCGCGTGATGGCTTCCAATCTTTCCTCCGGCAGCAATCAGCGCTACGAATCACCCGGACTGGATATTCTCCAAGGCTTGAAGCCCGACGTCGTGGCGATGCAGGAATTCAACGTCAGCAATTCCTTCGGCATCAACACCACCGCCGCTCTCAGCAACATGGTCGCCACGACCTTCGGGACGAACTTCGTTTATTTCCGCGAGACCGGCTATACGATTCCCAATGGCATCATCAGCCGCTATCCCATCAGCAACAGCGGCTCGTGGCTGGACAACGACTCGGGCGTGAACGACCGCGGCTTCGCCTGGGCGCAAATTGATTTGCCGGGCACGAATGACCTCTACGTCGTCAGCGTGCATCTCAAAGCCAGCAGCGGCTCCGCCAATGAAGTCCGCCGCGCCGCCGAAGCCGATGAGTTGAAAGACCTCATCACCACCAATTTTCCCTCGGGTGCGTGGATCGTCGTGGCCGGCGACATGAATCTGTACTCGGACACCGAGGCCGCCATTACCACGTTCAAAACCTTCCTCAGCGACAGTCCCGTGCCGGTGGATCAGGCGGGCGATCCCGATACGAACGCCGGTCGCAGCGAACGCTATGACCGCGTTCTGCCGAGTTTCTCGATGACCAACACACTCACGTCAGTCGTTCTGCCATCGCACACTTTCCCCAACGGCCTTGTATTCGACTCGCGCATTTACACTCCGCTCACAGACGTTCCGCCGGTCGTCTCGGGAGATTCCGGTGCGGTCAACATGCAACACATGGGCGTGGTGAAGGATTTTCAAATCACCATCTATCTGACGAACAATTCCATCGCGCCCGTGATCACGAATCAGCCGGCCAGCCTTTCCGTCACCCAAGGTAACAACGCCGCGTTCTCCGCCGTGGCGGGCGGCACCGCGCCGCTAAGTTATCAATGGCGATTTGCTTCCACCGACATCGGCGGCGCGACGAACAGCAGTTACACGCGCAGCAACGCCCAACCCGCCCACGCCGGAAGTTACGTCGTGGTCATCACCAATTCCGCCGGC
>SCTL01000017.1 GCA_004297495.1 Verrucomicrobiota bacterium | reverse complement strand
CGTGTGCTCTTCCGATCTATGGTCGTGCGTGTCGCGCTCCAGTGCAATGAAGCTGACGCCTATCTCATCATGAGCGAGGACAATCCCGCGCCGCGCTTGCTCTCGCGTCCCGGCGAAGCGATTTACAACGACGATGGCGGCTCGCTGCAAGGCAACAGCCCGTTTCAGATCGTCTGGCTGGCGGATCAAACGCGAGATGAGTGGCTCGACAAAGCCACGAGCGCCGCGATGAAGAAAAAAGTTTCACGCGAGCCAATTGTCTTCGAGGGCAACGCGCCGGCGAACGTGCGTGACAATCCGGTGCTGCGCGACTTGCTGAACGCGAATTCGATCACGCTCACGAAATCTCCGCGCATCTGGCTCGGCGCGCCAAACTCGATCAAAGGCCCGACCGAAGCCATGTTCAATCGGCAGAGCGGGAATCATTTGCTCATTGTCGGCCAGCGTGAAGAAGCCGCGCTAGCAATGCTCGTCACGGCGCAGATTGCGCTCGCCGCACAACTCGCGAAAGCTGCGGCGAAGATTTTTGTTTTCGATTGCAGCCCGCCGGATTCCGCCGAGGCGCGGACGCTGGCGCGCGTCGCGCAAACGATTCCCGGCGGCGTCAAGATCGTGAGCTCTACGGAAGCGCCGGAAGTCATCGCTGAAATCAGCGCGGAGTTGGATCGGCGCAATGCGAATCCGGGCGGCGATGCGCCATCGCATTTCCTGCTCGTCCACGGTTTGCAGCAAAACAAGAAGTTGCGTTTCGATGAGGAAGCCAGCTTCTCGCTCGACCCAGCGGCGAGCGCGGGCAATCCGGGTTTGCTGTTCAACAAGCTCATCACCGAAGGCGCGAGCCAGGGCGTCCACGTCATCGCCACGTGCGACACCTACAACAACGTGATGCGGATGTTGAGCCGCAAGGCGCTGAGTGAATTTGAAATGCGCGTCGTGTTCCAGATGAGCGCGAACGATTCGGCGAGCCTGATCGAATCGCCCGCCGCCAACAACCTCGGTTTGCATCGCGCGATCCTGCACAACGGCCAGCAGGGTTGGATGGAAACGTTCCGGCCTTACGCGTTGCCGGATGAGGGCTGGCTCGCCGAGGCGGCGGGAAGACTTGCGAAGCTTCACCCTTGAGCGTTTCTCAGCTTCGACGGAAAGCGTTGACGGAAAATTCTCCCTCACCCCGGCCCTCTCCCGCTGGGAGAGGGAGAATCCTTCGCCGTCTGAAAGTAGAATTGGGCGCTGGGTTTGCAGTGCGCACAGCCGAACAGCCTGAGACAGCCAACACCTGTTCCCTCTCCCAGCGGGAGAGGGTTAGGGTGAGGGAGAACCGTTGAACCAAAGTTGACTCGCTCATTTTTGGGGCGTGCTTGAGGCTTGAATCTCAGCTTGCGCGCTTGCGTCAGACCACGGTTCGGCTAACTGTTTGGGAGAATTCTTTGCCATGACTGCAAACTCTGTTGAAAAAAACTGGGACGCGATTGTGATCGGCGGCGGGCCGGCTGGCTCGGCTTCCTCGGCCATTCTGGCGGAGCACGGCCATCGCGTGCTGGTGCTCGAACGGGAAAAATTTCCGCGCTACCACATCGGCGAGTCCATGATTCCGTTCACGTATCAACCGATGGAGCGGCTCGGCCTGATCCCGTTGATGAAGAAATCCGCGTTTCAGAAAAAATACAGCGTGATTTTCATTTCGCCAAATGGCCGCGTGAGCCAGCCGTTTTATTTTTTCAACCGTTACGACAAGGAAACCGTCGCGCAGACGTGGCAGGTGCTGCGCAGCGAGTTCGACGTGATCCTGCTCGACAACGCGCGCGCGAAAGGCGTGACGGTCGTCGAGGAAATCACCGTGAAGGAATTGTTGCGCGAGGGCGAACGGGTCGTGGGCGTGCGCGCGCAGACCAAATCCGGCGACCCCGTGGAGTTCCGGGCGCCGATCACGCTGGATTGCTCGGGCAAGGAGGCATTCACGTCCGTGCGCAACGGTTGGCGGATGAAGGACCCTTACCTGAACAAGGTCGCGGTGTGGACTTACTACCAAGGCTCGAAGCGCGAACCGGGCATTGACGAGGGCCAGACGGCCGTGGCGTACGTGCCGGAGAAAGGCTGGTTCTGGCACATCCCGCAGCACAACGACATGGTCAGCGTGGGCGTCGTGGCCGAGGGGAAATATCTCACGCGCGACGGCGTGCGCGAGCCGAAGGAGATTTTCCATCGCGAGGTCGCGCAGAATCTGTGGATCAAGGAGCATCTCTCCGTGGGCCAGCAGGTCGG
>SCTL01000153.1 GCA_004297495.1 Verrucomicrobiota bacterium | reverse complement strand
CAACAACCAGAAGTTCGTCGGCTTCGAGCCGGACATCCCCACGCGCAAGGCGCTGGACAAAGTGTTGCGCGAAGCCGGCGTGGAAGTGCAGACCGTCATGGAATTCGACAACATCGAAACCGTGAAACGCGCGGTGGAAATTGACGCCGGCATCTCCATCGTCCCGCTGGGCACGATCACGCAGGAAGTCAACAAGCAGACGCTCGCGGCGGTGCAAATTGATCATCCCGACTTCTTCCGTCCGCTGGCCGCGATTTACAAGAAGAGCAAAGTTCTTTCACCGGCCATGCGGCAGTTCATCTCCGTGGTGCGCGACGGCGGGAAAGAATAGCTCGCGTCCCGGGTTGGCTGGATCACTATTTCAAATTCGGCGTTGCCTTCACTCCAAGTGATGGCAAGTTATGGGCGACTGATTGACTTATGAGCAAACCGAAAATCATTGCCTATCTGAAACCCACCTGCGGCTGGAGCAACGGCGTCCGCGCCGTTCTGCGCAAATACGATCTTCCTTTTGAAGACCGCGACATCATCAATGACCCGGCCCAGCGCCAGGAAATGATCGAGAAAAGCGGCCAGATGCTGAGTCCGTGCGTCGAGATCAACGGCCACATGCTGCCCGACATCAGCGGCGAGGAAGTCGAAGCCTGGATGCTGGCGAACCAGATTGTCACGCCCAACACCCGTCAAGCCGATGCCCCGACCAATCAGCCCTGCGCCCACGAAATGCCGCAAGGCACGCCGCTCAATTTCGGCGTCCGCCACTGAACTGACTTTTCCGCACGAGCCGCGTCGGGCAACTGACGCGGCTTTTTCATTTGGTCGGGCGCGTTCCACCGTGTTCCAAACTATGAATTTGATTTGCCTGCCAGCTTTGCCTTGCCACTCTCTCCCCCATGCGAATCGTCACTTCGGTTGCCGCCATGCAACGCCTCGCCCGGCAATGGCAGCAACACGGCACGCGCATCGGCCTCGTCCCGACGATGGGCTATTTGCACGAGGGTCACTTGAGCCTCGTGCGGCGCGCACGTCGCCGCGCAGGCCAGACGGGCAAAGTCGTCGTCAGCATTTACGTCAACCCGACGCAGTTCGGCCCGAAGGAAGATTTGTCCCGATACCCGCGCGACTTGAAGCGTGATCTGAAACTCTGCCGCGCGGAAGCCGTTGATGTGGTCTTCGCTCCCAGCGACGCCGAAATGTATCCGGGCAAAGCCGAGGGCCGATACAGCACCTACGTCGTCGAAGAAAATCTTTCCCGCTCAATGGAAGGCGCGTCACGCCCCACGCATTTTCGCGGCGTCACCACGGTGGTGGCAAAGCTCTTCAACATCGTGCAGCCCGGCATTGCGATATTCGGCGCGAAAGACTGGCAACAAGCGGCGATTATCAAACGCATGGTCGCGGACTTGAACTTCCCGGTGAAAATCATCGTCGCCCCGACCGTCCGCGAACGCGACGGCCTCGCGCTGAGTTCGCGCAACAAATATCTCGACGCCGAACAAAGAAAGCAGGCGACGATCCTGCACGGTTCGCTTCAATACGTTCGCAAAATCGTAACCCGCAAACCAGCTCCCGCCTCCAAGCTCAAACAAGCTGTGAAGAAATTCATGGCCGCCGCGCCGCTGGGCCGACTTGATTACGTCGAGTTCTTTGATCCGGAAACCCTTCAACCCGCGACCAGCGTTTCTCGCGGCACGCACATGGCTTTGGCGGTTTTCTTCGCCAACACACGCCTCATTGATAATGGACCGCTCTGAACTTCCCCACGAATGAAACAATTCGACTACCTCGTCCTCGGCAGCGGCATCGCGGGATTGTCCTACGCGCTCAAGGTCGCGCCGCACGGGCGCGTGGCCATCGTCACGAAAAAGGATCGCGCGGAGTCGAACACCAATTACGCGCAAGGCGGCATTGCGGCGGTGACCAGCAAAGAGGATTCCTTCGAGTTGCACGTGCGCGACACGCTCACGGCGGGCGCGGGACTGTGCAATGAAAGCGTCGTGCGCACCATCGTGGAGGAAGGCCCGGCGCGCATCGCGGAGTTGATCGAACTCGGGATGCACTTTTCGGAACGCGAAGCTCCCGGCGAAGATGGCGGGAAGGAACTTGATCTCGGTCGCGAAGGCGGCCATTCCAAGCGCCGCATCCTGCACGCGAAGGATGTGACGGGCCGCGAAATCGAGCGCGCGCTGCTCAACGCGGTTTCGCAGCAGCCGAACATCCAGGTCTTCGAGAATCATCTTGCGATTGATCTCATCACGACGAAAAAACTCGGCGCAGCGGGCGCAAACCGCTGCCTCGGCGCTTACGTGTTCGACAAGAAAAGCGGTCTGGTGGAAACGTTCGCGGCGAACACCACGCTGCTCGCCACGGGCGGGTGCGGGAAGGTTTATCTCTACACGACCAATCCCGACATCGCGACGGGCGACGGTGTGGCGATGGCGTATCGCGCCGGCGCGGCGGTGGCGAACATGGAGTTCGTGCAGTTTCATCCCACCTGTCTCTACCACTCGAAGGCAAAGTCATTTCTCATCAGCGAAGCGGTGCGCGGCGAAGGCGGCATTTTGAAAACGGTGGAAGGCGTGGAGTTCATGGACGCGTATCACCCGCTGAAATCGCTCGCGCCGCGCGACGTGGTGGCGCGGGCGATTGACAGCGAAATGAAGAAAAGCGGCGCGGACAACGTGCTGCTCGACATCACGCACCAGCCCGCGCGTTTCATCATCGAGCGCTTTCCAAACATTTATCAGACGTGTCTGCGCTACGGCATTGACATCACCAAGGAACCCATCCCCGTCGTGCCGGCGGCGCATTACCAGTGTGGCGGAGTGGTGACGAACGTGGATGGCGAGACGGAGATTGCCGGACTGTTCGCCGTCGGCGAAGTGGCCTGCACCGGCCTGCATGGCGCGAACCGGCTGGCGAGCAATTCACTGCTCGAAGCGCTGGTTTGTTCGCATCGTGCGGCAGCCAATGCAATCGGCAATCGCCAATCGCCAATCGGCAATCTCTCCATTCCCGCCTGGCAATCCGGCAAGGCGCACAACCCGGACGAACTCGTCGTCGTCGCGCACAACTGGGATGAAATCCGCCGTTGCATGTGGGACTACGTGGGCATTGTCCGCACGAACAAGCGCCTGCAGCGCGCGCAGGCGCGGCTCGCGCATTTGCAGCAGGAGATTCACGAGTACTACTGGAACTTCATCGTGACGGCGGATTTGCTCGAGCTGCGCAACATCGCGACGGTGGCGGAACTCATCGTGCGTTGCGCCGCGGCGCGGACGGAGAGTCGCGGATTGCATTACAACCTCGATTTTCCCGAGGCGAACCCGGAATGGGCG
>SCTL01000152.1 GCA_004297495.1 Verrucomicrobiota bacterium | reverse complement strand
GGCGGGCTTCACGCTCATCCTGCTGTCGCTGTTCTTCGCGCCGCTATATCTGCGCTCGAAAGTCGCCACGCTGCCAGACTTTCTAGAACGCCGCTTCAATCGCGGCTGTCGCGACGTCCTTTCCGTCGTTTCACTCTTCTCGGCCATCGTCATCCACATGGGCGTAGCGCTTTACACGGCGGCGTGGGTGTTGCGCGGCATTCTCGGCCTTGTGCCCGGCGCAACGATTCTCGGCGTGGACGCGCTGATGTTGTTCATCGTCGTGCTCGGTTTGCTGACCGGCATCTACACGATGGTCGGAGGCTTGCTCGCGGTGGTCTGGACGGAAAGCGTGCAAACCGTTTTGCTCCTCGTCGGCGCAATTGTGATCACCGTCGTCGGCTATCTAAAAATCGGCGGCTGGACTGAACTCGCCCACACGCTCGCATCCAATCCGCATCCGCTCACCAGCGTGGTCGACAGCAAAGTCACGTGGGGCACGGGCAATTTCTTGAACATGGCCCGCACGTCGAGTGATCCGTCTGGACTCGCGTGGTATTCGATTCTGCTCGGCTACCCGGTGCTCGGCATCTGGTATTGGTGCTGTGACCAGACAATTGTGCAACGCGTGCTCGCGGCAAAGGACGAAAAGCACGCGCGACTCGGCCCACTGTTCTGTGCGTTCCTGAAAATTTTTCCGGTGTTCCTTTTCGTACTACCCGGCGTGATCTGCGTGGCGCTCGTTCAGAAGAACGCTTTCAACGGAGCTGCGCCGCAAACCTCGGCTGACACTTACACATTTCTCATCACGCATCTCCTGCCCGTCGGTCTCAAGGGATTGGTAGCTGCCGCCATGCTCGCCGCCGCGATGCAAACCTGTTCCGCCGCACTGAACTCCACCGCCACACTCGTCGCTTACGATTTGTTCAAGCGCCACAAGCCGGATATCAGCGACCACCAGCTCGTCACCATCGGCAAGATCACCACGGTCGTCGGCACAATCCTCGCCATCGTTGCGTCGCCATTGTTCGGCCATTACACCACGATTTTTGAAGGCATTAACAAACTCATCAGCTACATCGCCCCGCCAATCACCGCCGTCTTTCTACTTGGCGTGTTCTGGAAGCGCGCTTCGGGCAAATCCGCCTTCATTACGCTCGTGCTGGGCATGGTGTTGGGCCTCGTAACGTTCTTGCTCGACTGGAACAATATTTATCGCGGCGATTTCATGCTGATCGCGTTCCTGCTGCTCGTCGCCTGCCTCGGCATCATGGTCGTCAGCACGTTTCTCTTTCCCGAGCCGCTCAAAGCCGAAGCACGTCTGCTCATCTGGGACAACTGGCGCGAGCCCTTGCGTGGTGACGCGGGCGGGCACGGCCTCGGCAATTATCGCGTCGTCACAATTATAGTGCTCGCCGCGTTTGTTACGCTCTATTTCATTTTTCGCTGACCCAATGTCCATTATGAAAACCAACTTCCTCCTTCTGTCATGAATGCCATGTTACTTCAGGACAAGATCATTTTTCTCACCGGTGGTTCGTGTGGCATCGGACGCGATTGCGCCAAAGCCTACGTTGCCGAGGGCGCAAAGGTGGTTGTTGCGGCCCGCGACAAAGACGGAGTTGAATCCATAGCGGCCGAACTTGGGCCGGAACATTTTGGAATTGTCTGCGATGTGACGCGCGATGCAGAAGTTAAGGCGGCAGTGGGAAAAGCGCTTTTGCGGTTCGGGCGGCTGGATGCGGTCCACAACAACGCTGGCATTTCCTCCCCGTGCAATCCGGTTCACGAAACCACCGACGCCGAATGGGATGAGGTGTTCGATGTGAATCTTAAAGGAGTGCTCCATACCACCCGCCATGCTTTCGCGGCGCTGGCGGCGAGCAAAGGCAGCATTCTCAACACCTCGAGCCTCGTCGGCGTGATCGGTCAGGAACTTCACGCCGCTTACACCGCAACCAAGGGCGGCCTGAATGCGTTGACCAAATCCATGGCGTTGGACTACGCCAAACATGGCATCCGCGTGAACGCCGTCTGCCCCGCAGGCGTGTGGACTCCGATGTTGCGCCAGTGGTGCGCCGAACAACCCGACCCGACTT
>SCTL01000151.1 GCA_004297495.1 Verrucomicrobiota bacterium | reverse complement strand
ACGATGGCTTGCTCGATTTCTGAGCCGGAAAATCCATTAGCCGCAGCGGACAGGGCGGCGCAGTCGAATTGCTTCGCGTCCAGGCAACGCTTCTTGAGATGAATCGCAAAAATGTCCTGGCGATTCTTCGCCGACGGCAAATCCACAAAAAAGATTTCGTCGAAGCGTCCTTTGCGCACGAGTTCCGGCGGCAGCCGCGTGATGTCATTGGCCGTGGCCACCACAAAGACCGGCTTGTGCCGCTCCGACATCCACGTGAGCACCGTGCCGAGAATGCGGCGCGAGAGTCCATCGTCGTCGTCGCCGAGCGCGAGGCCCTTTTCGATTTCGTCCATCCACAACACGCATGGCGACATGACGCCGGCGGTTTCCAACGCCTTGCGCAAGTTACGCTCCGTCTCGCCGTAATACTTGTTGTAGAGTACGCCAAAATCCAGCCGCAGCAACGGCACGCCGAAAATTCCCGCCGCCGCCTTCGCCGCGAGACTTTTGCCGCAACCCTGCACGCCCAGCAGCAGAATTCCGCGCGGCGGATCGAGGTTCGGCTGCGTGCCCTCGGTGAAAAAACTCTTCCGCACGTCGAGCCATTGGCGCAAGCGGCTCATGCCGCCGATCTCGGCGAACCGCGCGGTCTCGTACTCGAAGCTGAGCGGCGAATCGCTCCCGAGCAGTTCATATTTCGCGCGCATCACCTCGGGCAGTTCGCTTTCGGCGATGACGCCGTCGTCGTTCACGGCTTTGAGCGCGAGCCGGCGGGCGTCGGTGGCGGTGAGTCCGGCGAGATTGCGCACGAGCAGGTTGATCGCCTTGTTCGTGGTTTGCACGTCGCGCATCCCGTGTTCCGCGCCCCAGTCGGCGGCGGCGTCAAAGACGATTTTCCGCAACTCCTCCGGCGACGGTAGCGGCAGCCGGAACATCGCAGTGAACGGCCGCAGTTCCTCCGGCACCCGCAGCGCGCAGCCGACGATGACCACGGTGGTGCTGTGCAGGCCGTAATTGAGCGCGATGTCCTTGAGGTAGCGCACGTGGACGGTGTCCTCCATGAACGGATGGAAATCCAGCAGCACGAAGAGCGCGCGGTTGGCGGAGGTCTTGATGTAGTTGAGCGCCTCTTGCGATTTGAGCACGGACTGCGGCGGTTGATCGCCCGGCTCGAACGCCCGCAAACCTTCCGTCACCGTCCAGCGAAACGTTTTCAACTGCAACCGCTCGCCGATCTGCCGCACGATGCCGACGATCTGCGGCTCCTCGTTGCTCTCGACGGCGATGAGCGGCGTGCGCGAGCGGATGATCGCTTCGAGATCGCGTTGCGGACTTTCGGTCAGCAATTGACCGGGCACAACCAGTTTACCGGAGGGCAGGTTCATGTGGCGCGAACAAGACGCGGGAAACGGCGCGGCGGTTCAAGGAAAAAATCTGTGGGGGGAGGAAATGCTGATCGGTTCGGTGTTCGGGCGCGGTGGTAAACGCATCGAGCGCGACCAAGTTTTTGGAATGCGGTTATTGGGGTGCAGCGACTAAAACAAAGTTGCCAGCACTCCAGTTAGGAAGAACAAGACCGACAAGACGATTAAACTGTTGAGCAAATGGAACGTTCTCAGCATGGCCTTGTTTTGTTCCTGCCTGGCGACCAGGCCATACTCTTTAATATGGCGAGTGAGATTAAGCTGAAAGGTAGCCTCAAGCAAAATTCTCTCCCCATGCAGTCTTCTTACGATTGGAATGACTTTGAAAAAATATAACGCTGCAATGACTGACCAGCTAAGAGCAAAAGCAACCAAGCTATAGAAGAATATTGATTCAGCATTCACAGCCAAATTGGGCAGCACAGGAGCCGTTTATCTCTCACAGTGCTGACAAAAGAAAACGCTTTACGCCGCCTTCTGATCCTGCTTCCGGCGGATGATCGGCTTGCTCTCGCCGCGCACGACGGCGCGAGTGAGAAGGTTGGTGATTTCACGTTTTGAACAATTTTACTTTTGCCAATCCGCTTTCGATGGCCAGTTCCGCCTGGAGTTTGTCACAGGTGGCGAAACAAGCCGCCCGGGCGTGGAGCGCGGCGGCGACGTGGAAGAAATCCCAAGTGCCGGCGGGCACGATCGTGGCCTGCTCCGCGCTGAGTTCATCGGTTTGTTCCAGCAGGTCGGCCAGGCGGTCGCGGCCCAACGTCAACCGGCGGCTGCTCTCGGCGGCGCGGCAGGCGTTCCACGCGGTGCGGGCGTAGGTGGAACGTAGTTTGCGCAAGTTGTGCCGCACCTCGGCGCGGAGAATCGGATTCCAGATGAAATCAGTGACGTGTTCCCGCACCCATGGAGTGACGACGCCGGCAAATTCGTCGTCCGGGTGAAACCAGGCGATGAACACGGAGGAATCCGCGTAGGTGATCATCGTCGCCGCTTTTCCCGTTCGGCCAGCACGGGGTTGCGCGTCTTACCGGAGCATTTCTTTTGCGCAGCCCACACTTCGCCCATGATTTCGTCCCAAGCCGCCGGGGGACTCGCTTTCTCTGGCGCGAGACGGCCAACGTTCTTGCCGTTGCGCGTGATGCGGAAAGTCTTGCCCTTGGCGACTTCGTCAAGCACGGCGCTGGTGTCGTGATGTAACTGGCGGGCGCTGATCGTTGACATGGTTGGATTGTGGCACAAGGATTGTGGCACGTCAACGAGAACGCTGAAAATGACCGTGGGTCGTTACCTCGTCTGCTGTAAAGAATCAATCACGCCGCCTTCTGATCCTGCTTGCGCCGGATGATCGGCTTGCTCTCGCCGCGCACGACGGCGCGCGTGATCTTGATGTCGAGGATGTCGCTGCTCTCGGGCACGTCATACATCACGTCAAGCATCAGCTTCTCGATCAACCCGCGCAACGCGCGCGCGCCCGTGCCTTTCTTGTGCGCCTGTGCCGCGAGCTCGTGCAACGCGTCGTCGGAGAATTGCAGGTCCACGCCCTCCATCGCCAGCAGCTTGGCGTATTGCTTGGTCAGCGCGTTCTTCGGATCGGTGAGAATGGACATGAGTTGTTCCTCAGTCAGCTCCGCCAGCGTGGTGACAATCGGCAGGCGACCGATAAACTCGGGAATGAAACCGTAGTTCAACAAATCCTCGGGTTCGACATGCGCGAGCATCTCATCGCGCTTCACGTGCGCCGCCTTGTGCGATTCGCCCGCCGCGCCAAAACCCATCGTGTGCCGACCGAGCCGGCGTTGGATGACGCGCTCCAATCCGACGAACGCGCCGCCGCAAATGAACAGGATGTTGCTCGTGTCCACCTTGATGTATTCCTGTTGCGGATGTTTGCGTCCGCCCTGTGGGGGAACATTGCAGATCGTGCCTTCGAGAATTTTCAGCAACGCCTGCTGCACGCCTTCGCCGGAAACGTCGCGCGTGATGGACGGGCCTTCGGACTTGCGCGTGATCTTGTCAATCTCGTCAATGTAAACAATGCCACGCTGCGCACGCTTCACGTCGTAGTCGGAGTTTTGCAGCAGGCGGAGAATGATGTTCTCCACATCCTCGCCCACATAGCCGGCCTCGGTAAGCGTGGTGGCGTCGGCGATGGCGAAGGGCACATGCAGCACTTTCGCGAGATTGCGCGCGAGCAGCGTTTTGCCCGAGCCGGTCGGCCCGATCATCAGGATGTTGCTCTTCTCGATCTCGATGTCGTCGTGCGGCTG
>SCTL01000150.1 GCA_004297495.1 Verrucomicrobiota bacterium | reverse complement strand
GCCGCTTTATAAAAAGCTCATTTGCTCTGATAAGCCTTAGCATGGGATCCCAACGGTCTTCCATCCCGCAGCCCCGGGTTGGTCCGAGCCGGACTGGCGAGGAGCTACCCTGGGTCACCCACCAATCGTTGGGAAGTTTGGGCGGAGGAGCACCTCCGCCCTACCAATTTAATCCGGTAGGGCAGAGCTGCCGCTCTGCCCATTCTAATTCCCCAGCCACGTTACATCATGGTTTGACGTAGGCAGGCTGAAAGGGTTGCATCGCCGCCGCCGACCGATGACAACTTGAACTTGCCAGCGCCACTGAATATCGTTCGGCTCAACCTGACTACAAACAATTGGATCAAAAATGACAGCAGTATATCCGCTCACCAGAAAAGTTATCGCGCTGATGCTGATAAACGTGGCGTTGGGGTTGGACGGGTGGTTCTCCACCGCCCAAGCCGCGCCACCGGAAATCCTGTGGCAAAAAAGTTTTGGCGGCAGCGGCGATGACACGCTCATTGTTGTGAAGCCGACCAGCGACGGGGGCTATGTTCTAGGCGGGTATTCGAAGTCCGGTGTCTCCGGCAACAAGACCAACGCCGGTTTTGGCGATTACGATTATTGGGTGGTCAAGGTGGATGCGGGCGGGAACAAGCAATGGGACAAATGTTTCGGCGGAACTTCCGAGGATAAACTTTATTGCCTGCAACCGACCGGCGACGGCGGCTATCTCCTCGGCGGATATTCTGAATCGGAAGTGTCGGGCAACAAGACGAGCGCGCATTATGGATTCAGGGATTTCTGGGTGGTGAAAGTGGACGCTGACGGCAATCACCAATGGGACAATTCTTTCGGCGGAAGCGGCGATAACTTTTCCGCCGACCTGCTTTACAGCCTGCAACCGACGAGTGATGGAGGATTCCTTCTCGGTGGCATCTCGGAATCCGACGTGTCCGGCAACAAGGCCAGCACCAATTGGGGTTCATGGGATTACTGGCTGGTGAAAATTGACACCAACGGCGTGAAACAATGGGACAAGTCGTTCGGCGGAACGGGCAGTGATTACCTTCACGCGCTCCAGCCGACGGCCGACGGCGGGTTTATCCTCGCGGGGGAATCCCCTCCCGGAATTTCGGGAAACAAGACCAATGCCGGCTTCGGCGCTAGTTGGTGGGATTACTGGCTGGTCAAGGTGGATGCCAACGGTGACAAACTATGGGAGCAGACCTTCGGCGGAACTCGTTATGATTATCTCTACGCGGTCCAAGCGACGAGCGACGGCGGCTACATCCTCGGCGGGACGTCCGATTCGATTGTGTCGGGCAACAAGACCAACTCCGGTTCTGGCAGCGCCGATTACTGGCTGGTGAAAACGGATGTTGATGGGAACAAGCAATGGGATCGTTCTTTCGGCGGGAGCAGCGATGAGGAGCTTTACAGCGTGCAACAGACAAGCGATGGCGGCTATCTTCTGGGAGGGAATTCCTGGTCGGGCGCGTCCGGTAACAAAAGCAATGTCAGTTTCGGCAGCGACGATTACTGGCTGGTCAAGGCCGACACCAACGGTGACAAGCAGTGGGAACTAACCTTCGGCGGCAGCGGCCGCGATGAACTTCACAGCGTGATTTCGACCGGGGATGGCGGTTGTCTGCTGGCCGGCAATTCTGGTTCGGGCGTGTCAGGCAACAAAACCACGGCGAGCTTTGGCGATTACGACTTCTGGTTGGTGAAGCTTGGGACACCGTTGCGCTTCAGTTCTTTTTCGCGCGACTCGAATCAGGTTTTTCAGGCGCAACTGACCGGCCTTCCCGGGACGAACTACATTTTCCAAGCCTCCTCCGATTTGACCAGTTGGGTCTCTCTGCTCACGAACAGCGCGCCCGACGGCTTGGTGAGTTTTTCCGACACGAACGCTCATGGTTTGCCTGCGCGTTTCTATCGCGCCCAGCAGCAGCCGTGAACCCAAACGGTTGCAGCTTGAATCAATCAATCGATCTGAAGATCGTGCGCCAGAATCACAACCGGCTTCCGTCCCTCAGCCCCGGGTTGGTCCGAGCCGGACTGGCGAGGAGCTACCCTGGGTCACCCGCCCAAAAAATCATCAACCCTGAAAACGGTAGCAGCGGACGTGAGTCCGCTCTGATCTCACGAACCCCGGAAATAAATGAGCCGACTCACGTCGGCTGCTACATCGGGCTGAATGACTTTGCAACTTTGGGGCAAACCCGGAGCGCGAGTCTGTGACCCGCAGCACCTTCGAATCCTTGGTGGGGCGAGCGTCCTCGCGAGCCGCCTTCGCTGCGCTTTGTCGCGCCAAGGCCGGCTCGTCAGTAGCCTCGCTCCACCGGCTGCGACTCACAGAGTCGCGGTCCACAAACTCCAATGCACGGCTGTGCCAGGACGATTCGAAAGTAGCTTCATTTCCGATTCCCGTTCTGTCTAAATGCAGCCATGCGAGTCCTCGCCCTGTTGCCGTTGTTGTCCGGGTTGTCTCTCAACGTAGGTCTGTCGCAGGTTCACGCGCCGGCTTGGGCGAGAGATGCGGTGTGGTATCAGATCTTTCCCGAACGCTTTCGCAACGGCGATCCAACGAACGACCCGACGCGCGAGGAGGTGTCGCCACAACGCAACTGGCAGGTGTCCGCCTGGACGAATGATTGGTACAAATTGCAGCCGGAAGAACGCGGGGCGCGGAATGATGTTTACGCGAGGGTGAACGACCGTCGCTACGGCGGCGATTTGCAGGGCGTGATACACAAGTTGGATTATCTGTCGGGCCTTGGCATCAACACGATTTATCTCAATCCGATTTTCGATGCTTAC
>SCTL01000149.1 GCA_004297495.1 Verrucomicrobiota bacterium | reverse complement strand
GTCGCCGGACGTCCGGTCTCTATACAAGACCATCTGCGCATCCATCAACGCACGATCATTTAAATCATACCTGGTAACAATTGATCGTCTTTTCCGAGAGAAGCAAGAAGGTCAGCAACTCGTGGGATTTGAACACGTGTTCGCTAGTTGGAGGGCGTTCCCAAGAGAGGAACTCGCCGATGCATTTTCATATTACTGCTCTCTGCTTCACGAACATGCAAGGCAGCCAACCCACGAGGAACTAAGCCACTTAAACCTGAAGAAAGTCCAGACCAACTACTATCTCGAACAACTGTCAGACTTGGCTAAAATCATCCGTTTTCGGGAAGCGGAGATGCTTGTCGCTTTCTTCCCGTTTAGCGCAAAAGTTGCCGACAAAGCAGTAATCCTGCAGGCTGACTGCGATGATTTGGAGAAATCAATCAGATGGGGCTATATCCGCCATGCGGACCAAATTAAAGGAGACTTCGAAGCCCTAAGAGAATCTTTTGAGGCGAATCTGCCGGCCCAAACTAACGGCTTGATCTCAACACTTGAGGACGCTGTGAAGTGGTTTGTTGATCGCTTGGGAGACACGGCTTTCGTACGGGTTGATTGGCCCGTCTCGCGTATTCAGTTTCACCTTCCGATTAGTGATAAATTTAAGCAGATGTTCGATAGCGACACTGGATGGCTTGATGAGGCCCACACAGTAAGCAGTGCTTTGAAAGCGCTCTTCATCACATTAGAGGATCTCCGCAAAATCCAAATTCATAAATCGATTACACTTCACGATGTCCTTCGATTTCAACGTGTGGGGAAATTCGTCTGCGAAGCATTTGAAGAGTATGCGCACCGCAACAAGCTGCATAACAGCCCAATTTATTTGCGCTCCATTGTTGGGCATCTGCCCGAAGCGTCAGCATTCACAATCGCCCGCGAACTTTGTGGGATTGAAAAACCGGAAGATCTTTACGAGCTTTTGTGTGCGAACGAGCAATTCACTGGTGTGTTCGACGTGCTCTATAGGCCCGTTTTTCGATTCGGCGGAGAATATCTATTTCCAGGAGGAATCATTGCTTATAGCAATATCATGCGTAATGCGTTGCATGCAGCCAAATTTCGATTTGATTCCACTGAAAGCGTTGACCCCATCACCGAGCGTTTAGTTCGGACCTTCAATCGAGTTGGAGTTAAGGCCATCTCAAGGGTTGATTACAGTTTTGCAGGCCAAAAAGGTGAAGTTGATGTTTTGGTTGTGATTGGTGATCAGCTTTTTGCTTTCGAGTGTAAGAACTCGCTACACCCGTGCAACACCCATGAACTGCGACAATCTTACGGATATGCAATCAACGGTTTTGAACAGCTCGGAAAATTGCGGAGATTGTTCGAGAGACCTGATTTTGCCCATTATATGAGAGAAAAGACCGGGCTCGCCATGCAAAATATTACCGGACTGACCACCTGTGTAGTTACAGGCAACAGAATGTTCACAGGATATGAAGTCAACGGTCATGCGGTTCGTAATGTTTACGAAATTGAAAATGCCATCATGGGAGGCGCTGCTCAGTTTTCCTTCGCCAAGGACTTGCTCCACCCGAACGGCGAATACGAAACTTTCAGGTTTAGATTTTGGAATGGCAAACAATTAGAAGCGAACGACTTGATTGATTACATCCAGCGGGATTCGCTACATCAGATTGCGTTCAGAGCGATGAAGTCGTCCGTTCAGGTAATACCTTTTGGACGACGAGAACTACGTTTCAAAAGTTTTTTGCTAGACGTTCAGGATTTCGCAGAGGAACTGCGACGACATGCCCGCGTGGAGATCGCTCCATCCTCTGAGCCTCTCTAGCAGACTGACCGTATTTTACAATAAAGCATTGCTGGGTGGGCTTGTTGGCTGACGCGACCAAAACTTCTCGAATTCATTTGAAAGCAAATGTGCTCATCGAAGATTTGGCAACCAAGGTTACCGAGTTCGACAGTTTCAAGATCTGAGACACCTTGCTCAACTCCTCCTCACTTGGCACGGCGCGGTTGCGCTCCCACCGGCCAAGCCATTTCCGAGGGATTTGGGTAGCCTTAGCCAGTGCGGACTGAGTCAAACCGGCCTCTTTTCGTTTGGCAACCAAAAGGCTCCCAAGCGTGGAAGGTTTGGTGGAAAAGAGCTTTCCATCATTCCGAATCCGTGATTTGTTTGGCAAAATGGTGCGAATTGACCTCTGTGTAAATGTCAAATGAGCCAAACGGCGCGTGATAATAGCCGACGCCTTGCACGTAAAAATTGTTCGTGTACGCCGCGTCCGCGCTGATGGGCGCTTTGGAAATGTCCGGCGGCCCGCAGCCGGTCAACGCGCCGGTGGAGAGCGTGCCGATAAGGACGAGACGGATGTTGCGCGAACGTTTCACGAATGGGAGCGGGCGCGACTAACCCATCATCGCGGCGGCCACAATGATGCACACGCCGAGAATCACCGCCGCGCCGACGATGGCGGCGGCGACGTTTTTGTTCTCGATGATTTCCTTTTGCAGATCGCCCGGCGTGCATTTGTCGAACACCTTGAAGCCGACCAGCGCGGCGGCGATGCCGATGAGGGCGAAGATGAGCATGTTGGCCAGCGCCTGCACGAGCGATTGCGCGTGCCACGTGGGAGTGCTCAAGGTTTCCGCGTGGGCGTTGAGCGCGACGGCGCAGAGCGCCGCGAGCATCAGTGGGAGAGACAATTTTGCTTTCATGGTTTGCTTCGGTTGACGGGAGGGTTGCATGGGTGCGTCGGAATGGTCGGAGCATAGCTTCCGGCTTCTCCGGGCTTCAATCGAAAACTCTGAATCGCATTCCGGCATTGTGAACCTTCTATTTCTCGGCGAACCTGTCGCGCGACACCGATGACGCTGGCAGAATTATTTCCCGACGACGATTACAAGTTCCAACTGCGTTTTGAACGCGGCTCGCCGGCGGATTTCTTCGCGCCGACTGCGCGGCACGCGGAACTGATCGCGGAGCGAAAACATTGGCTGCGCGCTGAACCGGAGAAATACTCTGCGCTGCTGGCCAGCGGCGCGGCGCTGCTGACGGAAGCCTTGGAACTCGCGAGAGAGTGGAGCGGCTTCGGAGCGGCGGCCTCCGACCCGGCGGGTTGGAGTTCAAGCTTTAGCTTGTCCGGCGGCACGCTAAAGCGTGAACTCCAACGGAAACGCGCCGGGTCGGAAACCGGCGCTCCGCCAACGAGTGAACTGCTCGCGCTCGGCGAATTCTGGGAAGCCGATTCCTTGCTGTTGAAGCCTGATGAAGCGGGCGAAATTCGTTTGCTCGGCGGCTGTCTTTGTTTTCCATCCTCGTGGCGCTTGAGCGACAAAATCGGGCAGCCGATTGAGTTCATTCACTCGCCTGTGCCCGGACTTAACGCCAGCATCGGCGCGGGCATTCACAAGTTTCTCGCCAACCTCAAACCCGGCGTTGCCTCACTCCGGCACAACTGGGGCATGACGCGCTCGCCAGAGATGAATCACCATCCCGACCGCAAACTGCCGCGACTCGATGCGACGGCGCAGGAAAGTGAAGTGTGGTTGCGCGTCGAGCATCAGGCGTTGGTCGCGTTGCCGGAGTCTGGAGGAATTCTGTTCGGCATTCGCGTCGTGAATCATTCGCTGGCGGAAGTGAAAGCGGACGCAGTGGCGAAAACGCGTTTGATTCGCGCGCTGGAAACCATGCCGGAAGCGATGGCGGTTTACAAAGGCATTGCGACTGCGAGATCGCAAATAACCAAGTTGCTCGGAGAATAACGGCAAAGCGTGACAGCCTTCCGCGATTCATTCGGATCACGGAAGGCTGTTGTTTGTCAGCAAGCGAAAGACGCCAAGTTCAAGGCTTGTTCTTGTTGCCATTTCCGTTCCCGTTGCTCTTGGGAACGGTGACGTTGACCGTGCCGGTGGAACTGTTGCCTGAGGCATCAGTACAACGAACCGTTATGGTATAAACGCGCGCCGCGCCGGAACTGCTTTTGGAGGCAGCCAGATTCACTGTGAGTGCGCCGGTAATCTGAATGTCACCAGCGGCAACCGGCTCACTGCAAGTTACCGAAGTGATTTCGCTGACTGGCGATGGATCGCAGTTGTCCGAAGCAACGACGCTTACGGTAACTGGAACGATCTGATGATTGGGCGGCGAAAGTGTGTCTGGGCTGGCACTAACGGTGGTTACGACTGGGGCGGTGGAATCCACCACGGTCAGCGTCACGTTGGTCGAGGTGCTGTTGCCAGCCGCGTCCATGACCGTGACAGTGATTGGTAGTTGGCCAAGACCAGCGGCGGAGCCGGCGGCAGGACTTTGCGTGATGATCAAATCTGCGGTGGCTGTGCAATTGTCCGACACGACCACGCTGTTGACCACGTTCGGAACGAGTGCCTGACAATCCGCAATGACGGCAGCCGTGAGCGATGCGGGCGCGCTTGTGATGACCGGTGCCGCCGCGTCCACCACGTTCAAGGTCGTGCTACAGGAGGAACTGTTCCCTGACGAGTCGGTGGCGGTCACGGTAATCGTGTGCTGTCCCAAACCGATGGTCGTGCCGGCGGCTGGATTCTGGCTCAGTGTCAATGAACCAGCCGGGGCGCAGTTGTCGCTCGCGACGACTTGCAGGAGAATGTTCGGAACAATGGCCTGACAGTTCGTGATCACGGTGGCAGTCAGACCTGGTGGACAAGCCACCGTCGGGGCGGTCGTGTCAACCACGGTGACGAGAACTTCGTCTTGAGAAAACATTCCACACGGGTCCGAGACTTTCAGTGTGATTGTGTGGCTGCCGAGTCCGAGCAATCCTGCGAAGGTGGAATTAGTGCCCAGCACCACGCCGTTTTCGCTCCATTCAAACGAGAGAGCATCACTATCGGGATCGCTGGATTGAGAGGCATTCAAGTTGACCGTAGATTGGCATTCCACCGTCAAGTCCGATCCGGCGACCGCAACCGGCGCGTGATCATCACCGCCTGCACTGAGGTCCATCACAAACCAGGCTGCGCTTCCATTGTGCGTGCCTTGACCGACTATCCGGTCCGAATCGTTGATGAACCGGGCGTTGGACAACACCCATCCTGAATTGTCGGGCAAGAGCGTGTTGAGATCGGTCATCGTTCCGTTGCGATAAATGAACGCGTGAAACGTGGCACTCGCCGTCTTGGATTGTCCGACCACCTCGCCAAGATTGTTGATCGCATTCGGTTCGCTGGAGTTACCGCCGAGCGTGCCGAGATCAGTCATCACACCGTTCGCATAAAGGAACGCATGGGTTTGGGCGTCGCCCGTGGTCGCCGCGGTGCCGATGATTTGATTCGATCCATTGACGCCGAGCGCGGTGGATTCCGTTCCGCCGAGCGTGCCCAAATCGAGCAGCACGCCGTCAGCGTAGGCGAACGCATGGGTGTCGCCGTTCGCGAGTGAGGACTCGCCTACCAACGTGCCGACGTTGTTGAGGGCGAAGGCCGAACTGTAGTCTCCACCCAACGTGCCGACGTCGAGCATTGAACCGTTCGCGTAAAGAAAAGCATGATTCTCGAAGCCGTCAGTCGCCGCATCGCCCGCGATGGTGCCCGCCTGATTGATGGCAATGGCCGAACTGTAATCGCCACCAAGCGTTCCAAGACCGGTCATGGTGCCGCTGTCGTAAAGAAACGCCTCCAGCGTGGCATCGCCACTGCCAAGCGAATATCCGGCAATCTGGCCGGCGTCGTTGATCGCCGTGGCCACACTCAGTGACCCGCCCAAGGTGCCCAAGTCCACGAGCGACCCGCCGCTGTAAAGGAGCGCATGCATCTCAAAAAAATTCAGAAGTCCGGATTCGCCTGCTACCTGACCGGATGAGTTGATCGCGGTGGCGATGCTGCTGAATCCACCGAGCGTTCCCAAGTCGGTAAGGCCTCCACTATCAAACAAGATGGCGTGTTGCTCGGCGTTGCCGGCGGTATTGGAGAAGCCCGCCAACTGGCCGGCCGAGTTCATCGCATTTATGCTGAATTCCGATCCGCCAAGTGTCGGCAGGCCGAAGATCGTGGTGGTGGTGGTCTCGCCGCAGGACCATGAGCGGCTGGTCGCGAGCGTGAGTGTGAGCAGGATTAAACCCGTTGCGGGTTTGAAGAGTTTCATTTGATTTATCCAGTTACGACTTGATTGAGTGTTTCCCCGCCACCTTGGTGTGGCACCCGAAACACAGCTTAGCAAACGACAGGCCAGATTTTTGACGCTGCTTTCCCGGGAATGGACACTCACGAACTGCAAAACGGTGTTCAACTTTGAAGCACGCTTCCACCAATGGGACACTGTGGGACACTCCTTTGGTCGAAAGCAGCGACACGACGATGAAACCGCATTGAAACGGCTTGCCGGTCGCGCAAGCGGGTCGAATGTTTTGCCGGGCAGGAGAGTTTCAACTCTCGCTTGGTTGATCGGCGATTAGCGGATCGAACTGCCGTGTTTCCGGGTTGAAGGCGAAAAGCTCCGCCGTGGCGATCTTGAAAAACCAGCCGTGCAATCGCAGCGTGCCGCCAGCCAGCCGTTCCTGCACACAATGGTAGCTGTGCAAGTTGTCGAGGCTGAAGAGAACGTTTTCCTCGGCAGCGGCGCTGAGCAAATCTTCGCGAGCGCTG
>SCTL01000148.1 GCA_004297495.1 Verrucomicrobiota bacterium | reverse complement strand
GATGACGACTTGAAGCCGCTCCTCAAATTCCAACGCGTAGATGAACACCACCAAAGTATCAAGCGATGCTTTTGAAGTATTCCCGGTCACCACACTGTTGCTGTTGACCGGGAACTTGAGAATCGAAACTGTTCCAAAATCCATCGGCACGGTTTGCGGTTCAATCGTTGCGGTTTGGGTTAAGGCTGGCGCACCTTTCTCCCGCCCGGTGAATTCGCCCCGCACTTCCAAGGTAAACGCCTTTGCGCCTTCCCTCAACCAGGGCGTCACTTTCAGTATTGTGCCGGCATTGGCGTTCGTCCCGTTAATAACAACCTGTTCGGTCATGGATATTTTCGCCTCCACGCCAGCGGCGGTGAGAACTTGGGGCGCTGCAACAATTTCAACTCCAGGCTCACGCTGGAGCAATGCTCGAAATGCCATTGTGCTTGGGTCTGACGACACGGACGGCGTGGCCATTGCTCCCAACAGACGATCAACGTCTGCGGTCGGCATTTTTACCAACAGGGCCTTGATCATCACTTGAGGTTTCTGAGTGAGTGGAGTTTGGGTCAGAACGGTCGTTACGGTCTGAGAAACCACTACCGTCGCCGCGCCGCCCGCGAGCAATGCCGCGACGCTCACGCCCGCCGCGAATTTTATTTTCAACCAAGTCATTGTTTTCATAGTTGTGGTTACGAGTGTTGTTAATGTTGCCGAAATCAAAGTTCCTTTTGCCGCCGTCGCCGTGACCGTGGCCGCCAAGCCCAGCGGCGCGGCTTGCACGGAGTTAGCGGAAATCGCCGCCGTCAGCACCGTCGCCGTCAGCGTCACTCCGCGTTTGGTGAACCAGCCGCGCAGCTTTTCCACCGCGCGGGTCACGCGCTTCTTGGCCGCGTCTTCGCTCGCGCCCAGCGCCGCGCCGACTTCGCCCAGGCTCTTGCCATCGAAATACCGCAGCACGACGGCGTGGCGATCCGCCGCGCTCAACCCGGCCAGCGCGTCGTCCAGCAGCGGCGCGATGTGCGGCCAGGCTTCCGACTCATTTTCATTCAAGGCGGTTTGCATGTGGGCCTCCTGTTCGCGGCGGGCGCGGCGGATTTCGCTGCGGATGAAGGTCAGCGCCGTGAGCCGCGCGGTCTCATACAGCCAGCCGGCGAGAATGACTTTCGCGCCGAGCCGCCCGGATTTTTTGGCGAGGATGACGAAGACAGCCTGGGTGATTTCCTCGGCGGCGTGGGCGTTGCGCGTGTGGCGCAGCGCGGCGGAATAGACCTTGTCCACATGGCGCGCGACTAGCGCGGCAAAGGCGGTCTCGGAGTTTTGCTCCGCGAATTGTCGCAGCAAATCCTGGTCATCCGGTTCGTGCATCTGCTAGTAAATGCCGACGAACGCGGAAAGGGGACAGATTATTTTTCAACCGCAGACACGTTGGTTGACGCATCTCGACGAAGGAGTCGTCCGCCTTCGCGAGCTCTGGCTCAACAAGACCGCCTGCACCTCGAACGCATCGGCGTGAAACTCACGAAGCTCACGAAGAAACAAGCCGACTACCTCGGCGTGCCGCCCGAAGGCCCATACAAGCCGGAGCATTACCGCTACTGAGCGAATTCAAATCTGAGAACACGAAAGGCGAACGGGAAACTGTTCGCCTTTTTCCTTTCCTGATCGGTCTCCTCTCGGTTCACTTCGGGTCATGACCAGCAGATCATTCCCAGCAGCTTTTTGTCTCGCGGCATTAGTGATGAGTTTCACTGGCTGCGCGTCGTCGAAATCATCCACCAACGGCGATTCGCTCGCGCACGCGTGGCGGATCCTCTCCAACAAAAAGTTCGTGGACCTGACACATTCGTTCGGCACGAACACGCCGGTGTGGCCGGGGTTCGGTCCGGCGAGCATCTTTCCCGCCGCCGATCCGAAGACGAGCACGCCCTACACCATCGAGAAGGACGGCTTTCGCGCGTGGCAATACACGATGGTCGGCGAATACGGGACGCACATTGACGCGCCTGCGCATTTCGACGCGAACGGCCGGACACTTGAGGAGATTCCGGTGACGCAAATGATCCTGCCGCTCGTGGTCTTCGATCTGACGCCGAAGTTGCATGATGATCCGAATCACGCGTTGACGGTCGCGGATATTCTGGAGTGGGAAAAGATTCACGGTCGCGTGCCCGCCGGCGCGTTCGCGGCGTTGCGGACGGACATGCACCAGGATTGGGAGGCGAACCCGGAGCGTTTCAAGCGCGAGCCGTTTCCGGCATGGACGTTCGAGGCGATCCAGTTTCTCTATGAGCAACGCGACGTCACCGCCACGGGGCACGAGGCGATGGACACGGACACGAGCCTGGACATGAAGTCCGAGACGTGGCTGCTGCGGCATGGTCATTGGCAGATCGAGATGCTCGCGAACCTCGACCAAGTCCCGGCCACGGGCGCGTTGATCGTAGCCGCCTGGCCCAAGCCAAAAGGCGGCGTCGGTTTTCCCGCACGAGCGTTTGCGATTTTGCCGTGAAGCGATCCAAGTTCGTTAGCCCGCATTGAGACGGCCTTTTTCCTTTCACAAGACAACGTCCGAGACGCGTTTTGAATTTCCGGAATTTCCCCGTTGCGCCTGCTGGATTGAGGAATAATTTATCAGGCGGGATAAAATCCCGTTGATCAAACGAACGAAATTGAAACCGAGACAGCGGCAGGGCTTTCAGTCAATCGGTTCGCCGCTGCTCCAACCAGCAGGAATTCAAAATGAAAATAACAAGTCAGGCATTCACGGACGGCGGAAAAATCCCGGACAAGTACACGATGTACGGTGACAACCTGATTCCGCCGCTACACCTAGATGGCGTGCCGGAAAAGGCGCGCAGCCTCGCGCTGGTCGTGGACGATCCCGATGCGCCCAGCGGCAACTTCAGCCATTGGATTCTGTTCAACATGGATCCCAAAATCCGCGACATCAAAGAGAACTCAGTTCCCGCGATGGCGATGCAGGCACGTAATGACTTCGGCGAGACGGAATACGACGGGCCGAAACCGCCGTCCGGCGAACATCGCTATTACTTCAAAGCGTTCGCGCTGGACACGATGTTGCCGCTCAATCGCGGGAGCAAGCGTCCGGATTTCAAGCGTGAGGCTAAAGGACACGTGCTCGACACCGCCAGCTTGATGGGCAAGTACGCCCACTGAGCCGCCGCGAGTAAATTCCAAACACTCACCCAACCGGCCGCCGTAGCTGTGTGAAGCGGCGTGAACGCCGCGCGCCGAAGGCGGCAGCCGAAGTCCAGGACGTTGGGCGCGGGACGACGAGCGTCAGGAATTGAGTAAGCGGTTTACTTCGCCGCTGAGTTGGTGAGGTTGAGTTCCTTGCTCCACTTCGCCGCGTCGTCTCTCTTCTCCAGCTTTTGCGCGAGCGCGAGCAGCTTGCGATAGACCACGGGCTTGTCAGCGTAGTCCGGCGCTTCGTCGAGGAGCTTTTGATAATCCTCGTAGGCCTCGGCGTTGCGATCCAGGGAGGCGAGTTTCTCGCCGAGCGCGAAGCGCAGTCGGATTTTTTGTTGCGGTGAAGACACGAGCTTGAGCGCTTGTTGATACAGCAGCACGGCGGAGGAGGGCTTGCCTTGTGCGGCGTAAAGGTCCGCGAGTTTTTCGCTGAGCACGGCGCTTTTCTTTGTGAGCGGCAGGTTGTCGAGATAGCCGGACGTTTCGAGCGATGACGAGCCGCGAGCGAGAAAAAGATTCACGAGGCGCAAGTGCGACCACTCGACCAGCGGGCTGCCGCGTTGTTCGAGTTCGTTGTGGAGTTTTTGCGCGTCCTGCCCGAACGGGTGATAAAGCGGATCGCCCACCACCGTCGTCATCCAGGAGAGCGCGTTCTGACTGGCGCACGCGGCTTCGCCGAAAGTGAAGCTCTGAAAAATCCAGCGCGCGGTGAACACCGCCACGTCCGGTGTGCCGCTGAGATACGGCTCGAACACGCTGCCCATCGTGCAGGTCACGCCGCGCGCGAGCAACGGGCCGGCCCAGTTGCGATTCGTGTCGCGCAACGACGCGGCGCTGAAGGAATGCAGGTGATACGCAAATGCGCCGAGCATGAATTCGACGGTCGGTTGCGCGAACGGGCCGTAAACATGTTCACCATACCAGCCGGAGTAGTAGGCGATGTGGCTCATCGGAAAACCGGGCGGGAACAACGCGCCATTCGTGTCCACCGTCGTTTCAAAGCCAAGCAGCCGGCACATTTCGGCGGTGGCGCGAATCCAGTCTTCACCCAGTTTCATATTCGCGTCCACGTTGCCGCGCGTGTCAATGTAAGCGCGTCCCCACAAACCGTCGCGCTCGGCTTGCAACGCCTTGTCCACGAGACCGCGCGCGATTTCTGGTGTCGGCCCATCGAGCCGCGCGACGATCAGCACGCCGTTCGTGGGGCTGATGGCCGCGGCGTTGGTCGTCGAGTAAACGAGATTCGGCGTCGGACCGGCGAGCAACGGTTTCAATTTGATGCGTGGCAGGCAGGCGAGTTCGGAATCCACGCACGCTTCGTTGCGGCGCAGTTCCGCGCGCAGGTTTTCCTCGCCCGGCTCGTGCAAGTCCGGTTCGCTGCCGATGCGCAGCGGCACGCCGTAGCACAGCACCACGTAGCGAACCTTCGCCTTGACCACCACGCCTTCGACGTGAACCGGCTTGCCATTCGTGCCGGGCACATCCACGGCGCCAAACACCCAGAGTTTCGCGGCTTCGATTTTTTTCAGGAGCGGCTGTTGCAAGCGCTCGTCGAATTCCTTGCGCGAAACATCCTCGGATTTGGTGATCGTGACGCCAAGCAATTGGTCGGCGGGCACGCCGCGTTTCTGCGCGTAATATTCGGCGAGCGCTTTCGATTCCGGCACGGCGGAATTGTAAACGACCACCACTTCATCGCCGCCCGCGAAACTTGTCGTGGCGGAGACGAAGCCGGCAAACCAAACTACCGCAGCGGAGCAAAATAATTTTTTCATGTCACAAGTCTCTTGCCACCCATCACTTTCAATCCATCATACGCCAGCCAGACGCCGGGCGGGAGTTCGGCCTGCGAATTGTCGTGGTCGTAATCGTGCGTGAGGTGCGTGAAGAAAGTCCGCTCCGCACCGATGCGCCGCGCCGCCGTGAGCGCCTCGTCGAGACACATGTGCGTGGGATGCGGCTTGAAGCGCAGCGCGTCCAGCACCACGACCTCCGTCCCGCGCACCTGTTCGATGGCGGCCGCGGGGACTTCCTTGCAATCGTTGAGATACGCCATGCGCTTCACGCCGTTTTGCAAAAACAAAAATCCCGTGCTCGTGAATCGTCCGTGGGGCAGGGGCAGGGGAATGATTTCGAGATCGCCGAACTGGAACGGCCCGTCAATCACGCGCGCGTCCGGCATGAAATAACCTTTCGGCCACGGGCCGGCATGGAAGGCGTATTTGTAAACGCGCCGCAAGTCTTCCATCGTCTCCGCGCTCGCGTAGATCGGCAGCGGCTTCTCGCCATTGATGTCACAGAAGCGCCGGCAATCGTCGAGGCCCATGATGTGATCGGCGTGCGAATGGGTGAACAGCACGGCGTCCACGCGCCGGATGTTTTCGCGCAGACATTGCACGCGGAACTCCGGCGTGGTGTCCACGACGAGCTTCACGGCATCCGTCACGACGTAGATCGAAGGCCGCGTGCGCCAGTTTTTAGGATTCGCGAGGAATTCCGTTGGATATTCCTTGCCGATGATCGGCACGCCCTGCGACGTGCCGCTGCCGAGAAATGTAAATTCAAACGCCATTCAAAATTTTCTTTTTGCCGATTGCCGCGCTCATCGCTCTAATTGGCGCGCGAATCTACCGATGTTGACGACGCTGCGCATCAAAAACCTCGCCCTCGTGGCGGACCTGACGCTGGAACTCCAGCCCGGCTGCAACGTCGTCACCGGCGAAACCGGCGCGGGCAAGTCCATCATCATCGGCGCGCTCAACCTCGTGCTCGGCGAACGCGCCGACCGCACGCTCATCCGCAGCGGCAGTGATGCGTGCTCGGTGGAGGCGGTGTTTGACGTCGCTAAACTTCGCGCGCCGTTGAAAAGTTTTCTGGAAGAGAACGGCCTTGAGCCGTGCGAGGATCATCAACTCGTCCTCAAACGCACCTTCACCAGCGCGGGCACGAATCGCCAGTTCGTCAACGGTTCTCCCACAACCCTGAATGTTCTCGCGAGCATTGGCGAGTGGCTGGTGGACATGCACGGGCCGCACGATCATCAATCGCTGCTGCACCCGGCGAAACAGCTCACGATTCTCGACGCGTTCGGCGGACTTGATAAGGAGCGCGAAGCTTTCGGCGAAATCGTCCGCCGTCGCGCCGTTCTGGAAAATGAAAAGTCCGCGCTCATCGTGGACGAGAGAACTTACGCGCAACAACTCGACTTGCTCCGCTTTCAAGTGCAGGAGATCGAAGCCGCGCGTTTTCAGCCGGACGAGGATGAGCGAATCACGCAGGAACACAATCGTGCCAGCAACGCCGCGCGGTTGCTGCAACTCAGCCACGCTGCGCTCGATCTGTTGAGCGAGAATGAATCTTCGGTGCTCACGCAGGCGGGCGTTGTCGGGCGCACGTTGCAGGAATTGCAGCGCGTGGATGCGGGCGCCGGTGAGTTGACGCAGGTGCACGAGCAAGCCGTCGCTGCGATGCGCGAGTTGCAGGCCGAACTCTCGCGCTATGCGGACAAGGTGGACGTTGACCCCGCGCGGCTCGCGGAGTTGGAGGAACGGCTAAATCTCATCCAGTCGCTGAAACGCAAATACGGCGCGACGCTGGCGGAAGTCATCGCGACGGGTGAGGAATCGAAACGGAAACTGGCATCGCTCGAATCACGCGACGCCGAACTCACCCGACTCAATGCCGCGCTGGAAAAGCTCGACGGAGAAATCTTGAAGGCCGGCCAGGCTCTCTCCGCCAAGCGCAAGAAGGTAATTCCGCAACTCGCGAAAGCCGCCGGCAAGCAACTCGCCGATCTTGGTTTCCAGCAGAGCAAGTTTGAGGTGGAACTAAGAACCCTCACCCGTCCTTCGGACACCCTCTCCCATCCGATGGGAGAGGGACGGGGTGAGGGTGCTCCATTTCCTGCGACTGGTTTTGATGCGATTGAATTCCAATTCTGTCCCAACGTCGGCGAGCCGTTGAAGCCGCTGCGGGCCATCGCCTCGTCCGGCGAAATGGCGCGGGTGATGTTGGCGCTCAAGACCGTACTCGCCGCCGAGGACGAGATTCCCGTGCTGATCTTCGACGAGGTGGACGCGAACGTGGGCGGCGAGACGGCGAACGCCGTGGGCGAGAAGATGAAACAGATCGCCGCCAACCGACAGGTCTTGTGCATCACGCATCTGCCGCAAGTGGCCGCGCCGGCGGACGCGCATTTCGTGGTGACCAAGCAGGTGCGCGATGGCCGCACGATTTCCGAGATTGAACTGCTCGACGCGAAATCCCGTGTCACCGAACTCGCCCGCATGTTGGGCGGCCAGAGCGACGCGGCGCGGAAACATGCGGAGGCGTTGTTGAGGTAGAAACGTTCGGCGGCTGGACCCTGCGGGTTGATCAACGCGCAATTTGCTTTCAGTTTCCAAAGCTGATTCCGGCAACAGGAGCAAACCAAGCGGGGCAGGGCGAGGGTCGGTT
>SCTL01000147.1 GCA_004297495.1 Verrucomicrobiota bacterium | reverse complement strand
TTTACTTCAATAATTACTTCACCGACAAAGATTTTTTGTGGACCAACAACAACGTGAACTTCTCGATGGCCAACTGGATCGCCAACCCGACGGACAACACGACCAACACGACGCGCACGACGATCTTCCAGATTTCCGGCTGCACGAACACGCCGACCTACACGCTCACCAACCGCGGCAGCCACAAGCCGATGACCAATTCATCCACCTTTGCGGGCGGCGTCTTCACGCTGACGTTGACCGGCAACGGCCCATGCGACGTCACGGTCAATTGCGCTGGCAGCGCGACGCGAACAAACACGATCTCCCCGCCCAACGTGATGGTGCCGCCGCCAGATTACGTGCCGCCGGCGCCTGCTCCGCCAATCGGCGTGGCTGCGTCGCCGGGATTTGCGCAGCCCACCGTGACCTGGCACGCGACGAATTGCCTCTATTACAACCTCAAGCGCGGCACTTCGCCGAACGGGCCGTTCACCAACATCGCCATCGGCATCACCAATTCGGTCAACCTTTACTCAACCTTCATCGGCGGCACGACCGTTTACAACAAGACCTTCAGCTACGTGGACAGCGGTCTCGCGGCGAGCAACACGTATTATTACGTCGTGTCGGGCGTGAACGTCTCCGGCGAAGGCTCGAACAGCGCTCCAGGCGTCGTGGCCATCGTCCCGAGTTACACCAATTCGCCGGTCGCCGATTCGTATGTGGAGAGCGGCGGCAATGCCGGCGTCAATTTTGGAACTTCCACCAACATGTTGGTGAAGAACAACGTCACCCTCGCCACCCGCAACGCGTATCTCCTGTTTGATGTTCATGCGCTCACCAATGTGCGGAGCGCGACGGTAACGCTCGTGCCCAACCGCGTGGATGACACGACGGTGAAGATGTATTACGAACTGGCGTCAACCAACTGGACCGAAAACGGAATCACGTGGAACAACCAGCCCGGCGGCTTGGGGGTTTTCCTCACGACCAACACCGTCGCGGTTGGCGCGCCGGTTGTTCTCGACGTGGCGAACGCGGCGGCTAGCGCGGCGACGAATGGCGGATTGCTTTCGCTTCGCATCACGCAGCCGACCAATTCGCTCAACGGCTTGATCCAGTTTTGTTCCAAGGAACACCCGACAACGAGCTGGCGTCCGTTGCTGACCTACGCGCCCGCGTTCGGTGCGGCGCCGGCGGGCTTGACCGCGATGGCGGTTGCGCCGGGCCAGATCAATCTGTCGTGGCCCGCTAGCGGCGGCGCTTCGTACTACAACATCCGGCGGTCGCAAACCAGCGGCGGACCTTACTCGCTGGTTTCACAGGGAGTCATGGCAACGAACTTCAGCGACACCACGGTGAACTCCGCCACGCCTTACTACTATGTCGTGAGTGCGGTTTACAGCGGCGGCGAAAGCCCGAACAGCCCGCAAGCCGGTGCGACGACGCCATTGATTCCCGCGCCGGCCACGTTGACCGCCACACTCAGCGGCAATCAGGTGGCGTTGACCTGGTCAGTGTCCCCCGGCGCGGACAGCTACAAAGTGAAGCGCGCGTATCTCAGCGGCGGGCCTTACACGAACATCGCGACGGGACTCACCGACGTGAATTACACCGACTCGGTCCTCTACAGCAGCGCGAGTTATTATTACGTCGTGGCGGGAGTGGACGCGGGCGGCGAAGGCGCCAACAGCCCGGAAGCCAGCGTGACGACTTCAACCAACCTGACCTTCGAGCCGACCGACGATGCGTATGTGGAAGACGGCAGTTCCGCCGGCGTCAATTTTGAAAACTCCGCTTTTCTGAAGGTGAAGAACCAGGGGCCGAACACCACCTTCACTCGCAACGCGTTTCTCAAATTCGATGTGCGCAGTTTGACCAATGCGTCGAGCTTGAAGTTGAAACTGACCCCGTATCAGGTGGACGGCTCGGGTGTCACGAACACTTTTGAATGGGTGACCAACGACAGTTGGAGCGAGTCAACGATTTACTGGACCAACCAGCCCGGCAGCTCCGGCGTGGTGATCACGAACATGCGCGGCGCGAACTACGCGGTGGGAGCGCCGGTGACGGTGGACGTGACGAGCCTGGCGTTAAGCCAGTCAACGAACGACGGATACTTGTCGCTCCGCATCACCGACCCCAACACCAACGCCATCCTCATCGGCTTCGCTTCCAAGGAACATCCGACTACGGGCTGGCATCCGGTGCTTCAATTCTCGAATCCCGGCAACACGCCGCCCAGTTTGACGGCGATCAGCAACCGGACGATCGGCGCGGGCGCGACTTTGAGCATCACCAATTCCGCGACGGATAGTGACGCGCCCGCGCAGTCGCTGACCTTCAGCCTCACCTCGGCGCCGACCAATGCGACCATCAACGCGAGCAACGGCGTATTGACGTGGCGACCATTTGTCACGCAGGCAGACACCACCAACCCGTTTACGGTCATGGTGGTTGACAGCGGCACACCTACAAAATCGGCCACGCGGAGTTTCGTCGTCACCGTTACCAACCTGCCGAAGCCGGTGATTTCAAATCCGCTGCTGTCCGCCGGCCAGTTCGTCATCCAAATCAACGGCGCGAGCGGACCGGATTATCAGATTCAATCCTCGACGAATCTCGTCAACTGGAGTGCGGTTTTCACGACGAATTCGCCACCGATGCCCTTCGCGTGGACCAACAACGCGGGTTTGCCGATGAACTTTTTCCGCATCCTGGCCGGCCCGCCGTTCTGACCGGCAAGAACAGCTTGTTTAGAAAACAAAGCGAATCTTTTCGCACACGCTGGGATTCTTGCGGGCGGAACTGGAAATGACCGAAGGCTAACGCCCCAAAGCCGGCTCGCCTTGCGAAAGTTTGATCGGGGGTTTGACCTGTGAAGTTTTCACGACGGCGTCAAAGGCGGGTTTGGCTTTGCCGGCGCGATCAAAGAGAAGTGGATAGGACGTGCGCCCGTAAATCGGCCAGTCGTTGAGCCACGAATTACGATCGGTCACGCCCCAGAACGTCACGCGGTCGAGCGTGCCGCTGTGTTTGCGATAGACCGCGAACAGGTCGGCGTAGCGTTTGGTGAGCGCCTGCTGCACCTCGGCGGGCAGGCCGTTGGTGTAAGGGTTCAACGCGGGGTCGGCCGCCCATCGCAGCGAGACATCCGCGCCTCGATCCCAGCCGCGCGCCGGCAACACGTCAATGTCGAGTTCCGTCACCATGACCTTCACCCCCAACTGACCAAACGCCGTGAGCGTGTCGTCCACTTGCGCGAGTGTGGGTCGTTCCAATTTCATGTGCTGCTGGGTGCCGATGCCGTGAAGCTTCACACCGGCTGCCTGAAGTTTCTTCACCAATCTCATCGCGCCTTCGCGCTTGGGCGCGTCTTCCAACGAGAAGTCATTGTAGTAAAGTTCCGCCTCGGGATCGGCCTCGTGCGCGAATTGATACGCCTTCACCAGATAATCCTCGCCGATATTTTTCATCCACGGCGACTTTCTCAATGAGCCGTCGGCGTTTAGCGCCTCGTTCACCACGTCCCAGCCTTTGACGCGCCCCTTGTAGCGACCGACCACGGTCGTGATGTGTTCGCGCATCCGTTGCAACTGCACTTCTCGTGACGCGGGCCGGCCATTTTCCTCGAAAACCCAGGCCGGTGTTTGACTGTGCCAGATCAGCGTGTGGCCGATGATGAACATTCCATTCTTTTGCCCGAACTCGACGTAGCGGTCCGCCGGACCAAAGTCGTACTGGGCGGGATGCGGGTGGATATGTTCCCACTTCATCACATTCTCCGGCGTGATGGAGTTGAACTGCGCCTTGACGATGGCGGCCTCGACGACATTGGATTCATAGAATTGGGCGGGAACGAGCGCCGCTCCCACGAGAAAGTTTTCCTTGAATGCCGTTTTGAGTGCGGGCTGTTCCTGAGCGCAGGCCGTCGCGAGTGCTGCGCAGGCGACAAGCAATCCGGTTGCGGGTGATGACTTCATAACGCTGCTTTCTGCCGGCGCGCGGCGAGTTCGTCGGACATCTCAATCGTCACGCGCTTGTTGAGTTTGTAGGCAATGAGCAAGCCGGTGCAGATGGCGAACATGATGCCGACGGCAATGCCGACCAGTGCGCGATATCCGGCCACGGCCTCCGGCGCGGCGGGAAGATGTGTGTCGTAGTTGAACAGACCGGCCATGAGCCACAGGAACGACGCCGAGCCGAGCGCGAGACCGGCTTTCAGCGCAAAGCCAATCGTGGCAAAGACCATGCCCGTGAAGCGCCGGCCAGTTTTCCATTCCGAATAATCCGCCACGTCGGCAAAGATTGCCCAGACCAGCGGAATCGTCGGCGCATAAACGATTGAGCCAAGAATCGTCAATGCCACCATGCCGGACACGTCCGCCGGCTTGAGCAGGTAAAAGGCGAAGGCGTTGATCGTCGAAAGCGCGAAGCCGGCGACAGCGACGGCTTTTTTTCCGAAGCGATGCGCGAGCGAAGCGGAGAGCAGGATGACGATGATGGTCGTCGCCGTGCCAACCATGTTGACGATGCTGTTGAACACATCGGCCACGTTGGAACTGGCTAGGTTGTCGCGCGTGCCGTGGACGATATAGCCGAGCCATTCCAGCAACCCGCCGGGTTTGGCCGCGCCCTCAGTCAGTGCGGGCGCGGTGAGGCCGAGTTTTTCCACGAAGTCGAACATCGCCGCTTTGTCGGCGTAGTGATGGTAGTAGTTGTAAAGCGCGCCGCCGCGGAACGACAGGATGGCGAAGTGGACGAGCGTCATCAGCGCCATCACTTTCCACGGGCCGTTCTTGATGAGGTCGGCGAAATCCTGCAACGGCGATGACTTGGTCTGGTTGATGGGTTTGATGCGCTCGCGCGTGCTGAAAAATGTGACGAGGAACAGAATCAAGCAAAGCGCGGCCCAGACGGTCATCGTCATCTGCCAGCCGTGGGCGCGATCGTGGCCGACGGCGAACTTGGCGACGAGCGGCAACGTGAAACCGCCGACGATGAACTGCGCGATATTGACCGCAATGAAACGAAACGAAGCGAGCCGCGCCCGCTCGTCGAGATCAGCGGTGATGACGCCGCCGAGCGCGGAGTACGGCATGTTGTTCATCGAGTAGAGCGTCATCAGCATCGTGTTGGTGATGCCGGCGTAGGCGATCAACATTCCCATGCTCCAGCCGTTGGGTGTGGTGTAGGCGAGCACCATCACCACGGCCCACGGCACGGCGGTCCAGAGAATCCACGGACGGAACTTGCCCCAGCGCGTGTCGGTGCGGTCGGCAAGCACGCCCATGATCGGATCGAAGATGGCATCCCACAAACGCGGCCAGAGCAGGATGGCCGCCGCGGCGCTGGCGGTGAGGCCAAACGTGTCCGTGTAGAAATTCGTCTGAAAGAGAATCATCGTCATGAAGACGAAGTTCGCGGCGGCGTCGGCGGCGGAGTAACCAGCCTTCTCGAAGAAGGAAAGTTTCTGGTGGAAATGCGGTTCGATCTTGTTCATGGCTGGCCTTGGATGGTTTTGATCGAGCCGTCGGGGAGATATTCCAATTCAATCACCTTCAGGCTGCGCAGCCAGGTCTTTCCGCCGGAAGGTTGTGAGTCATGGTGGAATAGATACCACTTGCCCTTGAATTCACAGATGGAGTGATGTGTGGTCCAGCCAACCACGGGTGTCAGGATGACTCCTTGATATGTGAACGGCCCGTAAAGATTTTCGCTCGTGGCGTAGCACAGGAAGTGGGTATCGCCGGTCGAGTAAGAGAAATAATATTTGCCGCGGTATTTGTGCATCCACGAAGCTTCAAAGAAACGGCGGTCGTGATCGCCGGCTTTGAGCGGTTGGCCGTTCTGATCGAGAATGACGAGATCGCGCGGCGCTTCAGCGAACTCCAGCATGTCGTCGGTCAAACGAACAATCTTTGGGCACAGCGCTGGTTCATGGTCAGCCGGCTCTTTTCCGCACTCGATGGCCTTATTGTTCCGATAGCGCTGTAATTGGCCGCCCCACAATCCACCGAAAATCAGGTAGTGGGTTTCCACGTCATCGAACGCACAAGGGTCAAT
>SCTL01000146.1 GCA_004297495.1 Verrucomicrobiota bacterium | reverse complement strand
GGCGTGGGTGCTGACGTCCGAGGTGCGCCACAATTTGTTCCTGGCGGTGAAGGAAGCGTTGCACAACGTGGTCAAACACGCCCGCGCGACCGAAGTGCGCATCACTTTGACGCTGGTCAACCACAGCTTTGCGTGGGAAGTTCAGGACAATGGCTGCGGGTTTGTCCGCGGCAAGACGTCGCAAAGCAGTCCTGACCGGCTGGCGTCCGGCAACGGTATGGCCAACATGCACCGGCGGCTCGATGAAATCGGCGGTCATTGCGAACTGCGCAGTGATCCGGGCGCGGGCGTATGTGTGAAGTTCGTGGTTCCGGTGAAGGCAACCGAGTCGTGAAAACTGATGACTACTCCAATTCTCGAAAGCGCGCTAAGGTCAAAAGCGTGAGTACAGTTGCTCCGACCATTACCGTCTCCATTGTCGAAGACGACGCGCCTGCGCGTGGCATCATGCAGGAATGGATCCGCTCCGCGCCGGGCTTCCAGTGTGTCGGCGCGCACAGCAGCGTGGAGGCGGCGCTGGAGAAATTGCCGGCGGAGAAACCCGCAGTCGTTCTGATGGACATCAACCTCCCCGGCCTCAGCGGCATTGAGGGCGTGCGCCAGCTCAAGCCGAAGCTCCCGCACACGCAGTTCGTGATGTTGACGGTGTATGAGGACTCAGACCACATTTTCAGCGCGCTGATGGCGGGCGCGAGCGGTTATCTCCTGAAGCAGACGCCGCGCGAGGAGTTGTTCGCCGCGCTTCTGGACGTTCACGCCGGCGGCTCGCCGATGACGAGCAACATTGCGCGCAAGGTGGTGTTGGCCTTTCAGCGGATGGGCACGCAAAGATCCGAAGCGGGCGAGCTTTCGCCGCGCGAGCGCGAAGTTTTGGAACTGCTCGCGCGCGGTTACCTCTACAAGGACATCGCCGACTCACTGCACCTCAGCGTGCCGACGGTCAGCACTTACATCCGGCGCGTTTACGAAAAACTCCACGTCCGCTCGCGCGCGCAGGCCGTGGCGAAGTTCACGCAAATTCCCGGCGCCGCCGTCACCGACTGAAACGCTTCAGCGCTGAGGCATGGGCTGGTCGCGGCTAAATTTCAAATCATGGAACAGTCACCTCGTATTCAACTGTCACGTCGCATACTCGCGGTCGTTTTTTTCATTGTAGCCACGGCAGGAATCGCGGCGGAATTGCACCCACTATTCCAGGACAACGCCGTGCTGCAATGCGACGCGCAAGTGCCGGTTTGGGGTGCGGCGCGCGAAGGCGAGAAAATCATTGTGACGTTCGGCGGACAAACAGTTTCGACCGTCGCCACAAATGGCGCGTGGAAAGTCTGGCTCGCCCCGATGAAACCCGACGCGACGCCGCGGACGTTGACCGTGCGCGGCGACAACACTTGCGTGGTAACCAATGTCGTCGTTGGTGAAGTCTGGATTGCCAGCGGCCAATCGAACATGGAACGACAACTCGGTTTGCGCGTGGGGCAAAAGCCGATCGTGAACTGGGAACAGGAGACGGCGGCGGCGAAACATCCCCAGATCCGGCAATTCTACGTTCCGCAGACAAAGGCCTTCACTCCTCAAACTTCGGCGAAGGGCAGTTGGTCGGTTTGTTCGCCGGAGACGGTCAAGGATTTCACCGCCGTGGGGTATTTTTTTGCGCGCGACCTTTTCGCGGCGCGACGCGTTCCGATCGGAATCATTCATAGCTCATGGGGCGGCACGCCGGCGGAGGCGTGGACGAGCGAAGCCGGTCTGCAAAAGCTGCCGGACTTTGTCGGACCGCTGGCAGAGTTGAAAAAATTTGCCGCCGATCCCGAGTTGGCGCGGCGCGAAACGCAGGCGAAGCAGGCAGCGTGGTATGAAAAAGTGGACCCCGGCTCGAAGCCGGGCGCGACTTGGAGCGCGTCGGATTTGGAAGCGGGCGATTGGAATGCGATGACGCTGCCGGCGTTCTGGGAAAGTGCCGGCTATCCGGATTTCGATGGCGTCGTCTGGTTTCGGCGCGCGTTCGACCTGCCGGACAACTGGGACGGCAGCGACGCGGAGTTGCATCTCGGTGCCGTGGACGACATTGACACGACGTGGGTGAACGGTGTGCAAGTCGGAGCGACGATCGGGTGGAATCTGCCGCGCGTCTATCGCGTGCCGGGCAGCGCTCTCAAACGCGGCGCGAACATCATCGCCGTGCGAGTGCTCGACACCGGCGCGGGTGGCGGTCTGTATGGCGGAGAGGACCCGATGCGGCTCTTGTTTGTCTCGGGCGGAAAAAGCAATTTCCTCCCGCTCGCGGGCGCATGGCGGGCCCGGCGGAGTACTTCGCTAGCCGTCGCCGGCTGGCCGCCGAACGATTTCAGCCAGGACCCAGGTTCGCCGACGGTGCTTTACAACGGCATGATCGCGCCGCTGCTGCCGTATGCGATGCGCGGCGTCATCTGGTATCAGGGCGAGGCGAACGTCGGACGCGAGCGGCAGTATCGGACGTTGTTTCCCAGCATGATCGCGGACTGGCGGCGCGCGTGGGGCCGCGGAGATTTCCCGTTTCTGTTTGTGCAGATTGCGCCGTACCGCGGCATGACACCGGAAATCCGCGAGGCCCAATTGCTGTCCTGGTTGCACACCACCAACACCGCCATGGCGGTGACGATTGATTGCGGCGACGCCGACGACATCCATCCCGCCGACAAGCAACCCGTCGGCGCGCGACTGGCGCTGGCGGCGCGCGCGCTGGCTTATGGAG
>SCTL01000145.1 GCA_004297495.1 Verrucomicrobiota bacterium | reverse complement strand
TGGCGCGACTGCTGTCGTCAAAACTGACGAATTGTTGGGATGGTTGGTTTGCACTAGATAATATGAATGACTTTCCGTGCGAATATGATTTGTGTGCCGCTGCGTTTCGTGCTGCAACTTCTCGCCATCGGGGTGGCGGGTGCGTTAAACGCGCAATCTCTTACGAACTCCCCTGCCCCACCGAGTCCGGGAACAAATGATATTTTCCAACTGTCCACCAGCGGCAACACGACCTGGCCCGACACCCTGAATTATTTCACAGACAATCAGACCGGCCATGGCAACGGCGAGCCGGGGCAGACGTTCACGACTGGCGCGAATGCGAGCGGCTATGTGCTGACTTCGCTGGCGATCCGGACTGGCGGCATCGGCACATCCTCCGGCACTACCACCCCGCAGCCTTACTATTTACACATCTATTCCATCTCGGGTTCCACCGCTACGCTGCTGCAAACCTACACTTCCGCCAACATTGCGTTCAACGACGGCGACTGGCTGAAATGGACCGGCCTTTCAGTGCCGCTATCAGCCAACAGCACTTATGCCTATTCCTTCGGCAAAGCCAGTTCGACCGGCGGTTGGGAACCGATGGCCGTGGCGACAAATAATTTCTACGCCGGTGGCGAAATTGCGTTGATCCCCACGACCGGTGGCACGATCACTACCGGCAGCAGCCACAATTTTGACGCGGTTTTCGATCTGGGTGTGGTGTTGCCCACCACGCCGATTGTTGGCGCAGTCTCGCTGTCGCCAGCGGCAACTGTGTTTGCGGGAACCATCGTGACAGTTGGGGCGTCAGCGACGGGCGCGTCACCGCTTTACTATCAGTGGCAATTCAATAACGGCAGCGGTTTTGCCAATCTCTCCGGTTTCAACACGAATACACTTTCCTTCGTCGCTGCCGTAACGAATGCCGGTTCGTATCGGCTGGTGATAACCAACAGCTATGGAGCCGTGACCAGTTCGCCCGTTGTCCTCACGGTCAGGCCCGGGATTACCAATGCCTCCGTGCCACTGCCAATGCCAACGTATGGGTGGAACACAGGAAATTCACTGGAAGGCTTTTGGGGATTTACGTATCCGACGGCCGCCCCGTTCAGCACGGCCTCCAATGCCGGGTTCAACGCCGTGCGCATCCCAGTCGCGTGGGCCTTCAATTCCACGACGAACATCAGTGGTGGCATCACCAACTATCCGATCAGTCCTACGTTCATGGCGAAGGTAAAACAGACGGTGGACTACGCGCTCGCCGCGGGAATGTATGTCGTCATGAACGATCACTACGACGATGGCTGGATCGAAAACAAAATTGGCACGTCGGTGGATCCAACCCTCAATGCGAAGATGAAGGACTATTGGACGCAGATTGCCACCGCGTTTGCCGGTTACGACAACCATCTGCTATTTGCTGCGGCGAACGAACCCAACGTGAGTAGTCCCGCACAGATGGTCACGCTGATGTATTACTACCAGACGTTCGTCAATGCGGTGCGCAGCGCGGGCGGCAACAACACCAACCGCTGGCTGGTGATCCAAAGCGTATCGGACCCAACATGGATGAACGCCCTGCCGACGGACACGGTCACCAACCGCATCATGGTTGAGTATCATAACTACACGCCGTCGCTGTTCACGATCATTCATGACGATCCCGTGTGGGGCAATTCGATCTATTTTTGGGGTGCCGCTTACCATTACTCCGGCAATCCTTCCCGCAACGCGACATGGGGCGAAGAGTATGACACTGACGCGTATTATCAACAGTTGGCCAACTTGTATGTCAGCAAAGGCATTCCGGTGATGATCGGCGAATTCGGAGCCTATACGACATATCTGACAAACGCGGCGGAGGCATCTTGGAATCGTAACTCCACGCTTTACTGGGACAAGTATGTCGCAGAGTCCGCCCGCGTTCACGGGCTGAGTCCATTTTATTGGAGCACACCTGGCAGTCCGATTGATTTCTCTTCGGGCGCAGTGAACGACGCGCAAGTTGTTACTGCGTTGACCGGTGGCACTGCGCCTCCTCCGACCAACGGTTACCCTTACGCGCCTTCCGGTCTGACCGCGACCGGAGGCGCCGGGCAGGTCACCTTGTCCTGGACGGCGGGAAGTGGCGCGACAAGCTACAATCTCCACCGGGCGACGCAGAGCGGTGGCGGGAGTGCGAGCGCGCCTGTCGTCACCGGCATCACCGGCACATCCTATACCGACACCGGTCTTGCCAGTGGCACGACCTATTACTATCAAGTGGTCGCCGTCAGCAACTCACTCGCATCAGGTTTTTCGCCGGAAGTCAAAGCCACGACCGCTGGCACGGCCATCACCGACCCGGCACAATTCAACTTTGAATCCACGGTGCAAAACTGGTCGGGCGGCGGGGGCATTGTTTCCGGCGTGGCGACTTCGACCGCGCAGCACTATGCCGGCAATCAGTCGCTGGCCGTGAACTTCAATGGCGCGGTCGCGGGCACCGGTTCGCCATCCGTGGGCAACGTCACCGTAACTCCCGGTACGACGATTACCTTCCGCGTCTGGATTCCGAGCGGCAGCACGATCACCGCGCTCCAGCCTTACCTGATGGACAATGGCTGGAACTGGTCCAGCGCTTGGTATGGAAGTTTCACGGCCAATGCCTGGAATACGTTGACCCTGACCGTACCGGCGAACGCCACGTCGCCATTGCAGGCTCTGGGTATTCAGTTCATGACCAGCGGCGCCTGGACCGGCACATGTTACATTGATTCCGTGTCCTGGCCGGCGTCCGGACCGGACTTCAGCCTGGCGGCCAGTCCCACCAGCCTGACGCTGAATGCCGGCACGAACGGCGCGAGCACGATTACCGTGACGCCGCTAAACGGCCTGAACGCTTGCTACACACTGAGCGTCAGCAATCTTCCGAGCGGCGTCTCGGCCACGTTCACGAACAATCCGAATATCGGCGGCACGAGTCTGCTGACGCTCACAGCTTCCAACAGCGTCGCCTCCGGCACCACGAACGTGACTGTCGTCGCCACCGCTGGATTGATCAGTCACACGCAGACCATCGCGATAACGTTGGCTGGGCCGACCAACACGCCGCCCGTGCTCGCCGCGATCACCAATCGCACCGTCAACGTCGGCCAGACCGTCGCCTTCACGGCCAGCGCCACGGACACCAATCAGCCGCCGCAGACGCTGACCTTCGCGCTGCTCACCGGCGCGACCAACGCCACGCTGAATACCAACAGCGGCGCGTTCTCCTTCCGCCCGCTCGTCACGCAGGCGAACTCGACGAACAATTTCACGCTGAAAGTTTCCGATAACGGCACGCCCAGCCTAAGCGCCACGCAAAGTTTTTCCGTCATCGTCAATCCGCTTGTCGCTCCTGGCATGAGCAGTGTTTCAATCGCGGGCGGGCAGTTCAGCTTCAGCGTCAGCGGCCAGAGCGGGCCGGATTACGCGATTGAGACTTCGACCAACCTCACGCAATGGAGCAACGTTTTCATCACCAACTCGCCCGCGCTGCCGTTCAACTGGACAGTCGCCGCAACCAACTCGCCGCTCCGCTTCTACCGCATCAAACTTGGCCCGCCGCTGCCATGAGAACTGAGCCGGGACGATTCAGTGCCAATCTCGTCAATCCTTAAACGAAATGTCCAGTGTGCGCGCGGTCATCACGCCGTAGTCGTCAGCGGCAACGAGCTTCAACTTGGCGGTCGCCACTCGTAGCGTAGCGTAATCAAGTCGCGGCGGGTTGACGGCAACCATCACGCTATCGTGTCCTTCGTCAAGGCGCGCACCGCCGTCGCGATGAAGGAGTTTACCCGCATCCTCACGGAAGTAGCTGCGAAAGCAGCAATGCACGACCGCCTCGCGGCAATGCAAAGAAACCGGGGCAGCCTGGAATTCGCCCAGTCACCGCTGCGGCTTGATTGTGATCAGCAAGGCATCGTTTTCGCGGAGGTCGAACTGCTGCTCGAATTTGCCGTCGCGGCCGATTTTCACGGTGCGCGTTTCCAATGGCGCGCCGCTGTTGTTGGATTTGATTTTGGTGACCTGTGTCTTCGTAAGCTGGTTCGGCGCGCCCAAATCGCGGTAGGTGGCGTAGGCGTCGTTCACGCGGTAGCCGACTTTGTATAATTCCAGCGTGTATTTGCCTTTCGCCAGATTGGTGAGGCTCAACGTGATCTTGTTTTTCGTCTGCGCGGGCAGATCGCGTTTGAAATAGACCTGGTTGATCATGTTCGATTTCGGAAACGTGTTGGTAAAATCCCAGACCAACGCCTGCACGCCGCCCTCTTGGTCGGCGCAAATCCACGACGACCGGTCGCTGTTCTTCAGTTCCGTCGCGCCGAGACGGTTCAAAAACTGATACGCGTAATACGCCGGTTTTTTGATGTCCTGATAATTCATCAGGCCGAAGCCGCCGTGGAACGCCTCCCAGCGCGGGCCGGGTTCTTCAAAAATATCCGTGAACGTCCAGTAGGACATGGACTGCGCCGCGTTGCCGCAGTTTCTCAGCTTGTCCAAAATGTAAGCCGCGCTGTGGTAGCTGTCGTGCATCGGATCTGCGGGCGTGTAGGAACTGCTCCATTCGGTGAAGTGCAGTTCCAGCTTGGGCATCGTTGAATCGGCAATCATCTGGCGCACCCATTTGACTTCGCCGAAGATGGAGTTCGGGTTGCGGGACAGCGCCGTGCCGTGGGTGGCGGTTTCATCCAGATAACCGCTTTCCACGCCGTAGGTGTGCGTGGAAACAAAATCCACCGGCGCTTGGTTCGTGTCGCAGAAATGGATGAACTCCGAAATCCAGCCGCAGCCCGCGGTGCCCGGGCCGCCCACTTTGTATTCGGGCGAAACGCTCTTGATCGCGCGCGCCGTCGCGGCGTAGAGATCGAAATACTGTTGCTGCGATCCGGCCCAGAAGCCGTCGAGATTCGGTTCGTTCCAGACCTCGAAATACCACGTCTTCACTTCGTCGTGGCCGTAGCGTTCCTGCACATGGCGCGTGAAGGCGCGGATGAAATCCGCCCACTTGTTCATGTCGCGCGGTGGCGTGACGTTGCCCTTCCACCAGAAAATTGTTTTCGAGCCGCTGGCCAATCCGCCCGGCATAAAGCCGAGTTCCACGAACGGTTTCATGCCGAAGCCGTGCAGAAAGTCGAACAACTCGTCAATGTACTGCCAGTTGTATTGCGGCTTGCCGTTCTCCTCGCGGTAAACGCCCATGTCATCGGTGAACAAGCCGTGAAAACGGATGTATTCAAAACCGCACTCGCGATGCGCCACAGTCAACTGCCGCTGCCAGTCCGCGCGCAAACCTTCGTTCGCGCGACCCGCGCCGACGCAGCGCTTGAACATGGTGTTGAGCGGGCCATTCGTCTGGCGCAAGTCCGCCGAGATAAGCCGGGGCGTTTCGTTGGTGGCGGCGAGAGACAAAGTCGTGGCGGCAAAACCAGCTGCGAGGCCGAGGGCGAGAGAGCAAAATTTCTGTTTCATTTCAAAGTCCAATGTTTCGAGTCACGTATAGAGGGAAAATGTTCGTCGCAAATCATCACCGCGTCTTCAGTTTCAAAACCACCACGCTGTAGGGCGGCATCGTGTAGGTGAAGCCGGGCTTCACGCCGCTGATGGTCGTGGTGACGGGCACGACGTTGCGCGGGCGGCGGATGGAGTTGGTGTCTTCCGGGTTGGCCGAAAGCGTGATGACGGTGGCCTTGGATTTAAGCGCGGTGACGCCTTTGATCTCGATGGGCAGCGATTGCGGGGTCGTTTCCGGGTTCACGAGCTTGACGATGATTTCGCCGGTCTGGCTGTCGCGCGTGGCGCAGCCTTGGATGGAAGTGTTCGCAAAAGTAACCGGCAGGATTTCATCGCCCACGTTCCGGCTGAACATCTGGATGGCGTAATAGCTCGGCGAGCCGTAGGACGACAGCGCGTCGTAGCCGATCAGGTTCGGACGCCATTGGCGCGCCCAGGGATTCACGTTCACCAGCAGCGGCGCGTAGCAGTGCATCTTGATGATGTCGGCATTGCGTTCCATCGCGGCCATGAACACGCCGTCGCCAATCGCGGCTTTCATCGTGGGTGTGGGCGGCAATTTGTGCGAACCCTGATCCCACGGACGAACCGCGGCGTCCTCGTGCGCCGCCCATTCGCCGACGAAGATTTCCGGGCCGCTGCGGTTCATGTCAGCGCCGTAGTTGGCCGACTTTTTGATGAACTCGTCGGTGGCGCTGTAGTCGTGCATGTCCACCATGTCGGGCTTGCGGCCATTCAGCTTCGCGTCCGGGGTGGACGAGATCAGTTTGAGCTGCGGATATTTGGCTTTGATCGCGTCGTGAAATTGTGCGTACCGGTCGTCGTAAGTTTTTTTCTGGTCGAAATAATCCTCGTTGCCGACCTCGACGTAGGTGAGCTTGAACGGCGCGGGATGACCATCCTTCGCGCGACGCGCGCCCCAAACAGTGGTGGTATCGCCGATGACGTATTCGATCTCGTCCAGCGCTTCCTTCACGAACGGCTCAAGATCCGGCCCGGCTTTGACG
>SCTL01000144.1 GCA_004297495.1 Verrucomicrobiota bacterium | reverse complement strand
CGAGCATTGGACTGGCCACACGGGCTGCGTGATTCTCGCGCCGCATCTGGTCAAAGCGACGAAGAAAAGCGTCGGTCTGCCGCATTGGGATCAGGCCACGGAACGGCAGCGGCACGATGGGATGTGCTGGAAGGACGAGAGTGAACTCTACAACAACGGCGGCGCGTTCAAGCTGACGTGTCGTGATGAGAGCGGCGTGATCGTCACGATCATCGCGGACAACTATTTTGGCTATTGCAAGAAAGAGGTGAAGACGCAGATCAGTTACGCGGCGAATCTCTTCGGGCTGTGCGAGGAGGAGCACGCGGGCGGCGCGCTGGTGTTTCCGAGTTACGATCTCGGCGAGGAATTCAGCGGCGACGTGCATGTGAAGCAACTGGGCCACACTTTTCCGGAGGTCGTGCAGAGTTACGGGGCGTTGCTGGACGTGAGGGCGGAGGGTTACGCGGTGGACAAAAAGTTTCCGGACATCATTTACGTGCCGGAGAACGCGCGGTTCGATCTGCACGCGCAGCGGGTCTTCTGGAACAACGCCAGCGGTGAACATGCGATCAAACTTTTACCCAACCAGACCTACGTGCGCCCGTCCGGCTACAAAGTGCGCATGGAAAAACCGCCCGGGCCGTTCCGCGCGTGGCGGCTGGTCGGCGTCGTGGGCGAGGGCGTGCTGTGTCACAAACCCTGCACGGTGTCGGGCGGCGGCAAGTCGGAGATTTCCAAGCCGATCACCGACGCCATTCTGACCGGACCGGTTTACGTGGCGGATTTGAAAAACGATCTGGAGCGCGTGGCCGAATTGATCAATCACGATTACTCCAATCGTTTCAATGACAAGTCACGCGTGGACCAGCGCCCCGCGCTTTCCGCCGAGCGTTCGCTGGGATCGGTGATCAAACTGCTGACGGTGGACGAGCATGATTTCACGCCGGCTTACAACGCGTGGCTCGAAGGACTGCCGCAGTACATCAAGGAACTGGTCTTCGTCGTGAAGCGTTATTACAAGCCCGAGTGGGGTGCAAACTGGCGCGAACATTTCAGCGTGGACATCATCAACGGCAAGCCGGGCAACGAATTGAAGTGCGACAATCGCAAGCTCGTGACCACGCATTTGCGCGTGGGCTTCGCGAAGGACGGGCTGTGGCGCACGTTTGGATTGCGGAAGGATTTTCATCCGGCGGTGAAAATTCAGATGGAGGACGACATCACGGCATCGGTCGTCGTGCCGGCGGACCGTTTGAAAAATCTTTCGGAGGCGGACACGTCACCGTCGTTGAAGTTCGTGAAGAATTGCGAACGGCGTTTGTTTCAGCGGCCCGACGACGCGATCCATCGGGGTTACGACAAACAGACCGAGCTGGATTTTGCGCGCACGGATAATTTCTTTTCCAACTACGAACCACTCACGCCCGCCGACGCGCGCGAACTGGTCGAGGAAGCGATCGGCTTCAACCAGTTCACCGAACCGATGCAGAAGCTGATTCGCGAAGTGGCGGAAACGTACAAGCCGGATTATTTCATCTCGTCGGCGCACCCGCGGCTCGTGGACGGCAAGCCGAGCAAGAACCCGCGTTACCTGCAAATCCGGCCAGACTTGCTCGCGCCGCGCGAAGTGCATCTCGCAGAAATGGCCACGCGCCTGCGCCGCCAACTGCCGCCGGACGCAACGGTTCATACGCCGGTCACCGCAGTCTTGCCGGGGCGACGCAACAATCCGCCCGAGCCGGGCATCCGTCCGCTCGCGGTGTTCAATCCGATCCATTATTTCGAATTGCCGGAATTGTTCATGGAGTTCATTTGCAGCATGACGGGCAAATCACCCTCGACGACGGGCGCGGGTTCGGAGGGCGCGCTGACGAAAGGGCCGTTCAACGCGCTGCCGCCGATCATGGATTTGAACAACGCGCTCGTGTCGTTCCTGCTCGCGGGGCACAACGGTTTCGTCACGGCGGCGGGCTACGTCGGGCCGAACTTCCGCGTGGATCACGACATCAGCCTGATCGTGCCGGAAGTGTGGTGTCACCTCACGCCGCCGGAACGCGATCCGAAATATCTCATCAAGAATCTCTACCTCGATAAGTGCGAGGACTTCGTTCATAACGGGAAAAAAGTTCTGGCCAGCCGGCTGGGCTACCGGATCAACGTGCGCTTCGTGCACTACTTCTTCGGTCGCGTGTTCAATCATCCGCACACGGTCTTCGCGCCGGAAATGTTGAAGCCCGAGTTGCAGGACCTGGAGATTTTTGTTGAGGGCATGGAAAACATCGTGGCGACGCAGAAGCGCGTGGCGAAGATGTATTTCGACGATGGCAGCGTGAAGCAGGCGTGCCCGCCGTTGCAGGCGTTGCTGCACATCATGTTGAACGACGCGTGGGAAGGCAAAGGGCTCGATCATCCGGACGTGCGAAAACTTTTCACGCGGGAGAATCTGCTCGCGAGCGATTGGTACGCGGCGCGTTTGAAGGCGAAACAAACCGTGGATCGCAAACTGTGGAAACGGCATGTGGAGTATCTCGACAAATTCCTGAAACGCCAAAGCCACGCCGACGAAGCCGCGCGCCTGGGCGTGGCCGAGCGGTTGAAACTTTCGCGCGCCACGTTGGAACAGGTCGAGGCGGCGGAATACTGGCAGAAACTTTCCGGCACGCTGGGCGCGGAGCCGGTGGAGGCGTACTTGTAGGGGCTCGTAATCTGAATCTTAATCGCCAAAGGATTATGCTTAAGAAAAAGATTAGAACGGTTGCCATAATTCATTTCCGAAAAGCCCCTCACCCCGTCCCTCTCCCCATCGGATGGGGAGAGGGTGGCCGCAGGCCGGGTGAGGGGTTTGCCGCCGAGGATTCGGAAATTATTTTTGGCAACCGTTCTAAGATTAAGACTCAGATCACCGTCCCGTGCGGGATCGAGCCGCCCTTAGGAACGATCACGATGCCGTCGCGAATATAATAGAGCGGGTGGTCCACGTTCTCAGGTTTGCCGGCGGGCGAGATGACGACGTTGTTTCCGATGCGCGCATTCTTGTCAATGATCGCATTCTCAATCCGGCAATTCTGGCCGATGCCGACGCGCGGTTTGCCGGCGCGCTCGTGTTCCTCGATGGATTCGGCGGATTCGTAATAATCGCAGCCCAGCGCCACGACGCGGTGCAGATGTGAACCCGTGCCCACCAGCGTGCGCAGCCCGATGATGCTGTGGGTGATTTGCGCGCCGTTGAGGATGCACCCGTCGGTCACCACCGCGTGATCAATCGTGGCACCATTGATTTTCGAGCCAGGCAGAAAACGCGGGCGGCTGAAGATCGGCGCGCTCATGTCGAAGAAATTGAAGCGGGGCAGTTCAGAGGTGACATCGAGATTCGCCTCGAAGAAGGAGCGGATCGTTCCCACGTCCTC
>SCTL01000143.1 GCA_004297495.1 Verrucomicrobiota bacterium | reverse complement strand
GGGTGAACTTACATTTTCAGTTTTGTGCGGCGATGACTTGAACACTACGCCCGCGCGAACGGCTGGCACAAGCCCGAAGAAAGACTGTTTCAGCCGGGGGTGTGGCGGAAAATGCCGCTCACGACCCCTCCTCCTCGTTCTCGTCCTCGTCCTCCTCCTCGAAACAGGAATCAAAACATCGAGGACGAGAACGAGGACGAGGACGAGGACGAAAGTTGAGCGGCTGTCCGTCACACGCGTTTCAGACGCGCGCGCTGGACACTCACCCGGCGTTTTGAAACACTCCGCGCCCGTGAAACAGTGCATTGTAACTTTGGACATGGAAGGCGTGCTGACGCCGGAGATCTGGATTGCCGTCGCCGAGAAGACGAAGATTCCCGAACTGCGCCGCACCACGCGCGACGAGCCGGACTACGACAAGCTGATGAATTATCGCATCGGCATCCTCGACCAGCACGGCATCAAGCTCTCGCACATCCAGGAAGTCATCGGCACGCTCAAGCCGTTGCCCGGCGGGAAGGAATTCCTCGACGAACTTCGCGCGATGGTGCAGGTCATCATTCTCTCGGATACGTTCGAGCAATTCGCCCAGCCGCTGATGAAGCAACTGAACTGGCCCACGTTGTTTTGTCATCGGCTCATCGTCGAAAACGACCGCATCGCCGGCTATCAACTCCGCCAGCCGAATCAGAAACAAAAATCCGTCGCGGCGCTTAAGGCGCTGAACTATCACGTCATTTCGGCGGGCGATTCCTACAACGACACCGCGATGTTGCTGGAAGCGAACGTGGGCTTTCTCATCCACGCGCCGGAAAATGTGAAGCGCGAGTTTCCGCAACTCCAAGCCGTCGAATCGCACGCTGAGTTGATGAAGCTGATCCAGGGCGCGCTTGCGGCTTAGGTACTGGGCAGGGCAGTCGAATCATTTCCGGCGTTCGCTTCCAAAAGTTTCCGCAATTCCGTCCCGCAGCGCGCCGATCATCCGCCGCACTTGCTCCCGCGTGGTGCAGTAGGGCGGCATCAGCACGATGACATTGCCGATGGGCCGCGTGAGCACGCCGCGTCGCGCCATGGCCTCGCACACGCGGATGCCCGCGCGCTCGCGCAATGCAAACGGCTCGCGCGTGCGCCAGTTTTTGACGAGTTCTATTCCGGCGATGAGTCCGACTCGTCGGACGTCTCCCACTTGTGGAATCGTCCAGAGCGTTTCCAGTTCCTCCGCGAAGGCGCGTTCCAGATTGGCGCGGGCCGCCAGCGATTTGCGGCTCTGCAGAATCTCCAGGCTCGCCAGCGCGGTGCTCGCGCCGAGTTGGTTGCCGGTGAAACTGTGTCCATGGAAAAAAGTTTTGAACTCGTGATACTCGCCGAGGAATGCGTCGAACACGCGTTGCGTGGTGAGCGTGGCGGCCATGGGCAGGTAACCGCCGGTGAGTCCTTTGGCGAGGCAGAGGAGATCCGGTTGCACGCCTTCGTGATGCGAAGCGAAGGGAGTCGAGAGTCGAGAGTCGAGAGTCGAGGGTCGGCTGGCGCGCGAAGTCCTGCTCTCGACCCTCGACTCTCGGCTCTCGACTCCGCATCGGCCAAACCCGGTCATCACTTCGTCCGCGATGAGTAGCGCGCCGTGACTGCGGGCGATTTCCGCCGTCTGTCGCAACCAGCCCGCCGGTTGCGGGATCATTCCCGCCGCACCTTGCATCAGCGGCTCGAAGACGAACGCGGCGTAGGAATTTCCTTTTTTCTTTTGCGCGGAAAACTTTTTCTCCACCAGGCCGACACATTCCCAGTTGCACGTACGATACTCGCGCGCGTCGGCGCGTTCTGGCTTGGCGCGATTGAACGGGCAGCGGTAGCAATAGGGCGACATGACTTTGTCGGTCTTGAACAAGAGTTTCCTGAACGCCTTGTGGAAAAGATCAATGTGGCCGAGCGAGACCGCGCCGAGGGTGTCGCCGTGATACGCGCCGTCGAGGGAGAGAAATCGCGGTTGGAGTTCAAGCTTCAGCTTGTTTCGGGACACGCTGAAGCGT
>SCTL01000142.1 GCA_004297495.1 Verrucomicrobiota bacterium | reverse complement strand
GAAAGAACGATCAGCAAGACGCACAGTTCAAGCAAAGCAAAGAGCTACATCGAACGAGGAGGTCCCATGAACAAAACAGCATTCACTATCAAAACAATAATCGCTGCATTTGCGCTCTGCGCAGTTATGGGGTTGCCCGCACGCGCCCAGAATCTGATTCAGAACGGAAGCTTCGAATCACCTGCCGTGCCTCCAATCATCCTTTCAGCGACTGTTCCCGTTTCGTGGCAAAGAAATGGGAGCGAAGCTTACGTCCTGAATGGGCGGTACGGGGCGGCCCAGGACGGGCAGCAGTATGCAGGCGTTAAGAATGGATCAAGCTTGTCACAGGCGTTTATCATTCAAAGTGCCGGATCGTATACGCTCACTTGGTTTGACAGCACCGAATTCAATGGGCCGAACCAGCAGTCCCCCTACACCGTCTTTGTACGAGACAGCGCAAACAACGCAGTCCAAAGCGCAACTTTTGATGCTAATAATGTCACCGGTGTTGGTGCTTGGCGCGCTCGCTCGCTCGGGTTGGCTCTAGCTCCCGGGACTTACACACTGACCTTTTTGGGGCAATCGGGTGCATTCGCTGAGCTTTCGCTCATCGACAATGTGTCTTTACCCGGTGCCGCCAACACTGCTCCCGTCGCGAACAACCAGTCGGTCACGACCGACCAGGATGTCCCGAAGAGCATTACCCTGTCTGCCTCCGATGCCGACGGCAACTCGCTGACCTACTCAGTTGTTGCATCTCCAACTCACGGCACGCTCATCGGTACCGCGCCCAATCTGACCTACACGCCGAATCCCAGCTACAGTGGCTCGGATAGCTTCACCTTCAAAGCGAATGATGGGCAGACTGACTCGGGGGTCGCGACCGTTACGATTACCGTGCGAGGACAACACATTAAGTTGATCGAGCCGTCGCGTGATGTTTACTACCTCGACCAAAACACCTACTCGAAAGCATTCATCCCGCTCCAAGCGCGCCTCGCTCCGCCAAATCCCATTAATCCTGCCATTACGTGGACATTGACGCTTCACACGCGGGTCGGATGGCACGAAAGGGACATTGCGCTGCCGGCTGTACAAACCCATCAAGATGATGCAGACCCATATATCCTGACCCTCTCGCTTGGCGGAAACTTGGAAATCACGGCAACCTCGACCGCCAATGATGGATCGCCCTTAGAGGTATTCAAGACCATAAAGGTCAGGGGACTCAGGAGTGCTCGGACTGGCGCGCCTGGCACATATCTTCCTTTCAGCCTTATCGCCGATGAACTTGGCGACGATCTGCATCGTGCAGTCTGCTGGCGAGAGAGCGAGTTTAGCCAGTTTGCCAATGACTGGGATGAAGGCACCCCCTACATCACTTACAACTTCAGCCCCGGCACGTTCGATATTGGACTGATGCAGATTAACAGTGCTGCGTGGGCCGACAATATCCCTGCACGGATCGAGCAATATGGTTGGGACTGGCAAGCGAACGTGAGGCAAGGCAAGAATATCCTGCGCTTTTATTTCAACACAGCCAACAGATGGCGCAATCAAAATCACCTCCAGAGGATTATGACCGACGATCAGGTATGGAACGACGCACTGTGCCGTTACAACACCGGCAGGCAGCTCTATATCGTGGTCGATGGGCAACTCCACTACAGCACCGATCTGACTGTCCAGAATGTCGGTCTGCCTTACGTGAACGCCGTCCGATCTTTTGAACAGAGCAAGCCTTGGCAGTAAATGGGCGGCCCTTTCAGATTGAGCCTTCTCATTTCGGATGCTACGAGTTGAAAAACTATTCCGGCCCACGAACTAGTTTTCAACCCCAACGCGGGCGGTGGGTGGCTTAGCGGCGCGCCGGCAGACCGCTGCTGGCTGAATTCCCAGCGGCGGCGCTCGCCCGTGCAGTTCCGATCATTTCCCAGTTGATGAGTTTCCTGTCGCAACTTCGCAACCCCACCGACTGTCAGTTCCGCTCCACATTCAGCGGTTCATTTTGAACTGATTTTGAACCCTTCAAAATGACGCAAGCGCCTGTTTTTACAGGCGCTTTTTGCTTTTCGGAGTTGGCCGTTTTGAAGCCCCCGCCGTTTACAGAGCCTGACGCATAGAGCGCAGGCCGAAGAACGGAAAAGCAAAATGGAAACGGGAAACAACGTGAGTGCGGACGTGGTGTCCGACGAGATGCTGACCAAGGAGGAATTGGCGCCGCGGCTGAAGGTCTCAGTTCGGACGGTCGAGCAGTGGCAGCATGACGGGCATCTCCCGTTCATCAAGGTCGGCCAGGTCCTCCTCTTCTACTGGCCGGCGGTTGTCAAGGCGCTCACCGAGAAGTT
>SCTL01000141.1 GCA_004297495.1 Verrucomicrobiota bacterium | reverse complement strand
CGATTGCCCGGCCAATCCAGCGCCGGGCAATCGAGCGAAAAAACTGCGACGCACAACCACTGTTCCCTCTCCCAGCGGGAGAGGGTCAGGGTGAGGGAGAATCTTTCGAGCCACCAACCCGTGTCCAATTCGCCCACCCATTATGAACCCGCAAAAAAGTTTTTGGCCCTACGGCATCATCCTGACGTTCGTGGTTTTCATCAGCGGCACGGCGGCGCTCATCGTTATCGCCTGCACGCACAAGACCGATCTTATCACGCCGAACTACTACGAAGAGGAAATCAAATTCCAAAGCCGGCTCGACCAACTCAATCGCACCGCGCAACTCAGCGAGCAGGTCAGCATCGTCTTCGATGTGACGAAGCAGAGCATCAACCTTTCTCTGCCGACTGGACAGGTTTCGCCCGAGACGATTGGCCGCGTCCAACTCTATCGCCCTTCCGCAACGGGACTGGATCGCGAATTGAAACTCGAACTCAACGCCACCGGTTCACAAACCGTGGATGCGGCGACGCTGCTGCCGGGCTTGTGGAAAGTCCGCGTGCGCTGGACTGCGCAGAATCAGGATTACTTTGCAGACAAGAACGTGGTCGTGAAACGCGGCGCTTGAACCATGGAACTCTGGACGGCATTCATGCTCGGACTGGTCGGCAGCCTGCACTGCGCGGGCATGTGCGGGCCGCTCGCGCTCGCGCTGCCGCGGGGAGCGAATCGTCCCGCCAGTTTTTTCTTTGGTCGCGTCGCCTACAACCTCGGTCGCATCGTCACCTATTGCGTGCTCGGACTCGCCTTCGGTTTGCTCGGCAAAACGCTTTTGCTCGCTGGCATCCAACGCTGGCTCTCCATCGCACTCGGTGTGGCGCTGCTCACCGGTTTGTTCACCTCGCGCAAACTCGCGCTCTGGCGTCCCATCACCGCGCTCGTGGATCGCGTGAAAGCGGGCATGGGCTTCCTGCTGCGCCGCCGTTCGGCTGACGCGTTGCTACTGCTGGGTTTGTTGAACGGACTTTTGCCGTGCGGCCTTGTTTACGTCGCGTGCGCCGGCGCGACGGCGACCGGCGATCTGTTCCACGGCGCTCTCTACATGCTCGCCTTTGGCGCGGGCACGATTCCGATGATGCTCGCGATTTCGCTCTCGGGAAAACTTGTTCCCTTCTCACTGCGATTGAAATTACTCAAAGCCGTTCCGGTCGCCGTGTTCCTCCTCGCTTCGCTGCTCATCCTGCGCGGCATGGAACTGGGCATTCCCTACGTCAGCCCGGTTCTCTCCGGCGACTCGCCCGGTTGCTGCCAGAAAGCTCAGCCTTGACCCGCGGCAGCGAAAAATCTTTTCACCTTTTCTTCATCCAACGCGCCGTTCGTCCGCAGACCACTGCACACATCCACACCGAACGGCCGCACTTCCCGAATCGCCGACGCCACATTCTCCGATGTCAAACCGCCGGCGAGAAACACTGGCACACGGACCGACTCGACAATTTTCCGGCTGATACGCCAATCGTGCGTGCGGCCCGTACCGCCGAGTTCCTTCACCGCGAGCTTTTGATTTCCTGAGTCGAGCAGCAACGCGTTCACCTTTGGAGCGACGGACAGCGCTTCGTCCAACGATTCCGGGCCGGCGACGTGAATCACTTGCACGAGCGCGATGCCCGGCAGCGTCTCGCGCAACTTCGCGTGGCAACCCGGCTCGACGGAATCAACGAGTTGAATTGTGTTCACACGGCAGCGACGTTGTTGCGCGATGATGGAATCCGCATCGCGTTTGCTGGTGAGTAGAAACGTCGCGACACCGGGCGGCACCGTGGCGGCGATTTCCGCGATGGTTCCCTCCGCAATCACGCCCGGCCCGCTGGGCATGGCGGAAACCAATCCAATTGCCGCCGCACCGTGGCGAATCGCCAGCGCCGCTTCCGCCACGCTGCGGATGCAGCAGATTTTGACGCGGGGAATCACACGCTCAATACACACCCTCGACAATATTCTTCTCCATCGCGCCGAACGGGCGGACTTCGGCCACGCCATCCCAGGCGTAGGGATCGCGCGGCGCGCGCCGGATGGCTTCGTCGCGTTCGAGGAAGCGGGGCATGAAGAATTCCTTGGTCATCGTCGTGAGTTCCACGCGGCCCCATTGGTCGTATGCGGTCACATTCGTCGTATTATTCGGATCCACCACGCGCAACACCGCACGCGGTTGCGGCGCGTAATAGGTGATCGAGAATTTGTCCTCCGGCTTCAGCGGCACGCTCGCGGCCAGTCCCATGAGCGTGTTGCCGTAGGTCGGATAAAACCCGATGCGGCCTTCGAGCACTTCTTCAACAATGAAACGCACGTATTGCGGCGCCATCGTCGTGCCCCCACAGAAGACACCGCGGATGCCGGCTTCGTAGAGATCAATTTTCTCCGCGAGCGCTTCGAGCAGTTTCGGCGTGGTGAACAGGCCGGCGATTTTCCGGTGCTTCAACAACGTCACGCCCTGATCCACGACGTGCGCCATGTAGTCTTTAGCGACATCGAACTGCTTTGCGCTGATGACTTTTTTCACGAACCGCGGATCAAGGTCCACAAAGTAACACGAACTTCCACGGAAATTAGCGAGATGCTCAATGGCAAGGCGCAGGCGGCGTGGGCCGGTCGGACCGACCATCAACCACGCGGCACCGCGCGGGAAATGTTCATCGCTGATCTTCCCGCTGAACTCCTCGTAGTCGGTCTTGTAATCATCCCAGCCGATGCGTTGCTTGGGCATGCCGGTCGTGCCGCCGGTTTCAAAAATGTTAAACGGGCGGCCCTTGTATTTTGCCGGCACCCAGACTTCCGGTTGCAAATCCCGCAACATCTCGTCCTGGAAATGCGGGAACTTCGCAATGAGGTCGGCGAACGAATTCACCTCCTTGCGCGGATCGAAATTCTTCTTCGCCCAATCGAGCCAGTACGGGCAGCCGCTTTCCGGCGAGAAATGCCACGTGATGATTTCGCGCACGTGCGCGTCGAGTTGGGCTTGGGCTTTCTGGATGGCTGATTGGTCAATGCTCATAGATTCAAAGAGAATTAGTTGGGGGAAGTGACGACCGCCCTCACCCTGGCCCTCTCCCCCAGGAGAGGGAGAAACGTTTCGCAGCCGGGGGTGAATTCGAGTGTGGTCAGTTTGTGGGGTGTTTTTGCGCGAATTGTGGAGACGCAGCGATTGCAACCAGGACGAACGAATTTGCCGAGGACGTGCATTGCTGTTCCCTCTCCCCGGGGGAGAGGGCCAGGGTGAGGGCGAGCGTTCATCTCACTTCTCATTGGTTTGCTCCTTCGGCGCCGGCAGGAAAAACGTCGCGACGAGCGCGATGACAAATACGGCGGTGCCGACGATGCCAGCGGCGATGGCGACCTGATCATACGTGGATTTCCCGGTGATCATCGGCGCGATGATGTTCGTGGTGAGAAACGCCGCCGACGTGCCGATCATCCGCCCACCAACGTTGGTCGCAAAACTTCCGCCGGTGCCGCGCAGGTGGAGCGGAAAAACTTTCGGCAGATATTCGCCAAAGTAACTGAACTGCGAAACGACCATCAGGCCGCAGAGAAAAATCCCCCACTGCATCGCAGCGGCGGACTCGTGGTAAAGCATCCAATACGTGACCGGAAACAACGCGAGGCCCGGCACGACGAACAATCGCAACAGGGCCCGATGCGCGATTGCGGTCAGCAGCAATACGGCGAGAAGAATTCGTCCAAGCAGCCCGCCGGTCTCTTGATAAAATTGTAGCGTGTTGCCGCGAGCTTTGACTGCGTTGTCGAACGGCTCCTGCGCGTCGCGATTATCACCGATCAATTTCATCAACCGCTCGCGTTCCGCCAGAGTCTTCTTCACGTCCGGCTTGCCCTCGGTGAGTTGAACCAGATTGGTTTCCAGCGCGCTGAACTTGGCGGCGAGCGCGGCGAGTTGCTCCTTGTTGTCCGCTTTTCTCGCGGCGCGTTGCGCGATGCGGACCTTCGCGCGTTCGGCGGCGAGTGCGGCAAAACCCGGCACGTCCTTCTCCGCCTGGTGAAACGCCGGCATCACCGCGAGCAGGTTGGTGTTGAGTTGCGTGGCTTCCGCGCGCAAGGGGGCAAGCGCCTTCCGCTGCTCCGCCAGTTCCGGCAGACCGGGCGCGATGCGCAGCGGCGTGAGTTGCAGCGCGCCGAACGCGGCGGCATACGCGCACGCGGAAAGCAGCGCGGTCACGAGCGTCACGCGCCGCAGTTCCGGCGCGAAGAGTTCGCCGAAGCTCGGACGCTTGAGCGTCCCGGCTTGACGGCGCTCACGCCAGATTTGCGACTCGGGCACGAACGGCAACAGGAACGCGATGAGAATTGCCGGCGCAAGGCCGGTGAACAGCGTGTAGCGCCACGTGGCGTGCGCGTTGAAAATTTCCGGCAATGGCAGCCCCGGCAGTGTGTTCGCGTGCGCGACGATCCAAGCGTTCACACCCGTCACCAGCAAGCCGCCAATGGATGCAAATGCTTGCGTGCTGCCGAGGACGATTTTTTTCCGGCGCGCATCGGGGAACAATTCCGCCAGCCACGTGATCGCTGCGACGAACTCGACGCACACGCCGATGAACGTAGTGCAGCGGAAAAACACGAATGCGCCGAGGCTCGTGCTCATCGCCGCGGCAACGGGCGAGAGCGAGTAAACGAAAATGCTCGCCGCCATGATGCGCTTGCGCCCGAACCGATCAATGAGCCAGCCGCCGAGCAGTCCGAACACGCCGCCGCAGAGCGCCGACATCCAAAGCATTCTGCCCGTCCACAAAGTGACGAGCGGATTGTTGGGCGGCACTTGCAGCAACTCGGCGATGGCCGGCACGCCCACCAGCGGCGTCATCAGCAGTTCGTAGGTGTCGAACAGAAAGCCGATGGCCGCGATGAGGCAGATGAGCCATTGGGTGGTGGTGAAGCGGGTGGCTGGGGAGTCGGTCATGGGTTGGAGAGTTTCATGGCGCGGAAGGTTTCCGGAGAAATTTTTGCGAATCGCGGGATGGCGTTTGGTAGGGACGCGTTCCACCGCGTCCCATTTTTTCCAGAATGATTGGGGACGCGGTGGAACGCGTCCCTACCGGATGTTTCGGCGCGCGGCTGTGGTCGCAGACCCAGCCGCAGCGGGTTGGAAAAGCCGGCGATGCTGCGGCTGGTGCTTCGCACACAACCGCGCTCCTGCCTAGCAATGAATTTGATTGGAGATATTAAAGTCATTGCCGCAGTCAGCGTTCGTCGCGCTGACCAATTTGCAAATCGTAAACCTCAGAGATGGAAACGGGCTTTCGGAGACGTTCTGTTATGGGCTTGTCATCACAAAAAAGAAAGGGATAGATGCCAAAGACTTGGTCGCCACCGAGATTGCTCACTTCTTGTTGCCAGCCCGGCCAGCGCTCCGATTCGTAATACTTCGCTAGATCGCCCTGGAAACTCCAGACCAAGAACTGCGAGTAACTCAACTTTGTGTTTTCCCAGACGAGTCGGTCGGGAGCGAAATAGCAGACCATGCCTTGTTGGATGCCGAATCCACCGCCATCAATGGCAAAAAAGCCACCTATTGCGTCATCTGCGCAGAGAACAGACGAAGGTCGTTCGCCTGATTCAAAAACGGATCGCCCGAAATTCCAATCTGGCAGGGAACGCGGAAGACGCGGATGACCAGAACCCAAAATGCGCAGCCATCCGTGGTCAACAAGAATACCGCCAGTCTCGTAAATGATCGCACCCATTGGTGAGCGCGTTGTGACTTGGATGCTGACCAGTGCCTTTTCTCGTGTTGCGTCACCCACGGGCGGGAGCACTTCAACAAGGTTTTTCGCCTCAGCAATCCAACCTTGAACGACGGGCCAACCGGGATCTTCCCGGTTTATCAGTTCGTGAAGTTGTTTTTTTGTGACCGCCATTTAGGAGCAATTCACTTCTCCAACTTGATCTCAATCTTCTTCGGCTCGTCTTTCAGGCTTTGCCCGCTGTTGGCGAAGGCGAACAGGTGCGTGTTGGATTGCACGTAAATCACCCCGTTTGCCACGATGGGTGTGCCATAGACCGCGGAGCCGAGGTTCGTTTCGCTCAGGATTTTCTTTTCCTTGCTCGCGGCCATCACGATGAAATCGCCGTCCTCGTCGCCGGCATAAACTTTTCCGTCGGCCACGAGCGTGCTGCCCCACATGTGCGCTTTCATGTCGTGCGTCCAATAGACCTTGCCGGTCTCGGCGTCGAGGCAGTGAATGAAGCCGGAGAAATCGCCGATGAACAGCAGGCCGGTGTCGGGATCAATCGAGACGGTCGAGATGCTGCGATGGATTTTGTCGTAGCTCCAAATCTTGCCGGTCTTGGTGATGTCGCCGGTTTTGGTGGCGTCAATGCAGTTCAAAATGCCGACGCCTTCGCCATGCTCGGGGTCCTGGCCGACGGCGACATAGACGCGGTTCTTCCAAAACACCGGCGTGGCGTTTACTTCGCTCGGGCCTTCGGCGGCGGGATATTTGTAAGGCTTGCCGTCCTTGTCGGTCTTGTGCTCGGGCGGGTTGCAGTCGAATTTCCAAATCGTTTTCAGGAACGAACTGTCGCCGTCCTTCACGGGCGTGGGGTCGAAGGAATAACACCAGCCGTCGCCGCCGCCGAAGAGGATTTGGTTTTTGCCGTTCACGACGGCGAGCGAGGGTGAACTCCATTGGCCGTGGAAAATGTGCGGGCCGATCTTCGCGTCATCTTCGCCGAGAAGTTTGCCCGTCTTCTTTTCGAGCGCGATGAAGCTCGGCGAATTCGGCGACGGGATGTTTTGATGCGACCAATCCTGGCCGTTCGAAGTGCAAACGTAAATCGTGTCGCCGACGATGAGGATGGAGCAATTGGAGGCGTTGTGCGGATAAACGCCAAGCTCGTCCATCATGTCATAGACCCAGATGATGTCGGCGTCTTTCGTGCCTGGCTCGACGGGCGCGGCGGGTGTGCCGTCAGGATTCGTGACGTCCTTCACAAAATACTTCGCCTCGTCCTTGAACGGGCCGTCGTTGCCATTGGCCATGCCGCGGACGTCGAGACACATGACTTCGCAGCGGCTCGTGACAATGTAAACGCGGTCGCCCTCGATCGTGGCGGACGAGAGCAGGCCGAGATTCGGCCAATCGTTCACGCGCCCGGCGGCGAGTTTGGGGACGACGAGTTGCCAGAGGAACTCGCCCGTTTTTTCGTCGTAGCAATAAAGCGTGCTGCGGTCGCCTGGATGTTTCGGGTCGCGCGGCGGCTCGTTGTTCGTGCCTATGAACACGCGTCCGCCCGCGACGGTGACGTTGCCGTAGCTTTGCGAACCAATCTTGGCGACCCAGCGAAGGTTTTTGATTCCGTTGGTGTTGATGTCTTCGGTGCCGGGCTTGAATTCGATTTTGCCGAAAGCGGCGGGGAGATTCTTCTCGGTCGAATACATGTTGCGCATCGGTCTTCCGCCCCACTCGGGCCAGTCGACGGCAGAAGCAAGCGTTGCGCTGGCAGCAATCAAACTCGTGGCCAACAGAAAACATTTCGTCTTGATCATAGTCTTCCTCTTAATTCGCAGTCACCGTCACGTTATCAATGTAAACCCGCTCCGCTTGAGGCGAGAAGCCGAACAAGCCGGGCGAGCCTTGCTGGTGCGCCGTCTTGTGCGGCGCCTCGAGCGTCCACGCTTCGGGTTCAGGCTCGCCCTTCTTCCACGCCTTCGCGCGCACTACGCCCGAGCCGTCCGCCGAGATGTCCACGCGCGACTTGAGACGATACCACTCCTTCGGCGACCACTTGAAATCCGTCGAGACGCGCAGCCGTTCGAGGTTCGAGTTGATTTCCAGTTTCTGCTCGTTGCCCTTGAGCACGACGGCGTAACGCTGGTTGATCACGCCGACCTCGGACATTTTGCGGCGATTGCCGTCGCTCATCACGTCAGCTTCCATCGTGTAATTTTTCGCCTCCGGCGCGCCGATGAAAACATACGCGCGCTGAAAGAACGCATTGTCCACCGTCTTCGCGAGCACCTTGCTGCCGTCCTTTTCGCGGACCTCGAACTTGAACCGCGCGCCAATCCACGGCAGCGGTGGATACGCGAACAGCGCGCCGTCGCTGGCGTTCGTCTCGGAGAGCGCGAACGACTCGAAGTCCTGCTTGAGCGGCAAATACGGCAGCACGCGCCCGCGGATCGTGCCCTTCAAATCGCCGAGCGTGGCCATGAACGCGCCGGCGGACGGCTTCGTGGCGGCGTCGGCGACCAACTTGCCTTCTTCGTTGAACGTGCCGTTCATTGTGGATTTCACTTTCGCCGTCGGCGGAATGAATGAAGCCCACTTCAACTGTTTCACGTCTTTGATTTCTTCAAAAACATTTCCCGAAGAAGTCAGCGTCCGAGCGCGGAAAGAAGCTGATTGTCCCGGACGCAAGGTTACTTCGGATGGAATTATCTGAAGAACCGCAGCGCCATCAGCGACTTGTTGAATGGTTTCGGGTGACTCCTTTGCCAGTCCACGATTGTTCCCTTTCGTTCCCCAGCAATACAAACGCTTCGTCGTCTGCACATAAACCTTCCCATTGAAAGCCACCGGCGTTCCGAAGCAGCGCCCATCCAGCGCCGCGTGCGAAATGATTTCACCCGCCCTGTCGCCCGGCTTCACGATGTAGAACGCGCCCGTCGTGCCCGCTTCGCCCGTGGCGGCTTTCGTTTCTGCGTCTTCGAGCATGGGCACGTAAAGTTTTCCGTCGGCGAAGAGCGGACAGGAATTTCGTTCCTCTGTTCCGAGCTTGAGTTTCCATTTCGTCTCGCCGGTGTTCGCGTCCACGGCGCAGAGATCACCCTTCTCGCTCGTGGCGTAAATGGTGTCGCCTGCAAGAATCGGCGAGCTGGTGGAACTGGAAACATCATTTGCCCAGAGTTGAGCCTTCGCGCGTTCGAGCACCACCGGCCCGGCAGCGGGATTCGTCGGCGCGACGTCGGTGATTTTCAACGCGACCATCTGGCCCGGTTCGTAAGGCGTGCCGTAAACCGCGATGACCTTGTCGTTGTTATGCACCACGACCGTGGCGTTGATGCCCGCCTTGAACAGCGGCACGCGCCAGAGCGGGTCGCCGGTGCGCGCGTTGACGCACGCCACGCTGCCGTCGCCGAGCGCGCAATAAAACACGCGCCGCCCGCCGAGCCAGCCGAGATACGGATGCGAATACGAATTGTCCTTGGGCCGCTCGCCCGGCGACGACGCCCACACGAGATCGCCGGTGTTCTTGTCGAACGCGTAAAAGCGGTCGCCCGCCGGCCCTTGCGCGCCCCAGTTCGCCGTGATGCCGTGCGCGATGACGAGATCGCCGTCAATCAGCGGCGACGCCGTGCGCGCGTTCGGGAACGTGAGCCGGCCGAACTCCTCCATCATCGAGTGCTTCCAAACTTCCTTCCCGTCCGGCGTCAACGCGGCGAGGATGCCCTGCGTGCCTTGAATGAAAATGTTGCCCGTCTCCGGATCAATCGCCGGACTCGCGGTGGCGTAGCGGAGATAAATCACGTCGCTGAGAAAATCATTGTAAAGTTTCTGCCAGAGCTTCTGCCCGGTCTCCGCGTCGAAGCACGCCACGCCTTCCTGCAAATCCGCGCCGTCGCCGAGATAGCCCATGATGTAAAGTTTCCCATTCGCTATGACCGGCGTGGACTGGCCCGGAAAGTCCGCAACCCACAATGGTTTTTTGGGATCAATCTTGTCCGGCAGATTCTTTTCGGCGGAGAATCCGTTTTGATTTGGCCCGCGCCAGGAGAGCCAACCGGAGACTGGCGCGGCGAAGGCGGGAATGGCGGCGAGAATCAACGCACCCGCAAACGCATGGCAAAGTTTTCGTTTCATAGACAAAGACAATGGCAAACCAGCGGCGCAACGACCGCCGCCTGATTGGGACGAATCCAGCATGGGACAACTTCATTCCGATTGCAAAAAAATAATACCTACACGTATCATTGCTGATGCTGCGCAGCTTGCGACCGAAGCACGGACGACCCATGCCGCGAAAGAGTCAGACGCGCAAACCGATTGATTCGCCCGACCGGCGGCGATTGCCGCCGTTGCTGCGGCGGGCGTGGTATGGGTTGAATCAGGCCTTCCGCCGCCGCATTGCGCACCTGGAGATCACGCCGGACCAGTTCACGGTGATGCGGACGTTGACCGAACACGACGGAATTACGCAGCGTGAGTTGACGCATTTGATCAGCAGCGATCCCAACACCGTGGTCGCGTTGTTGAACCGCATGGAGCAGGCGGGCCTGATCGAGCGCGAAACGCACGAGCGCGACCGGCGCGCGAATCGGCTGCGGCTCAAGGCGCGCGGCAATGCAAAATATGAGAAGGCGCGGAGTCTGGCGTTGGGTTTGCAGGCGGAGGTTTTGGCCGCTGTGCCTGAAACGCGCCGTGAACAGTTCCTCAGGGACTTGGACCATCTGGCGGCAGCCTGTCGCGCCGCGACCCGCTCAACCGCTGCGGAGGAATGAACGTGGGTTTGCGCAGAGTGTCTGAATCACCAATCGAATTATGAAATCATCCGCGACTGACAGGGCAATAATAGTTTGGAAAAGTTGTTTGCTCGGCGCATCAGCGATTGTGTTCCTGAGCTTCCAGCGATGCGCAGCGCAAACAACAGCCACGAATCGCGTGTCCGCCAGCGCGTCCGCCGTGGCGATCGTGCAATCGGTGCCCTCGACGAATCAACCCGCACTCGAGCCGAAGTCGCCGGACGAGCCGAACATTCCCGCGCTGACGTGGCCGCAGGTGAAGACTTTGCTGGCGGAGAAAAAAATCCTGCTGATTGATGCGCGTCCCAAACCGAATTACGACATCGGCCACATTCCCGGCGCGATCAATCTGCCGGGCACGAGTTCCGTCGAGGAGTTGCGCGACTTCGCGGTGAAGCATCCGAAGGACGAGGCGCTGGTGCTTTATTGCGGCTCGGAACATTGCCACACGTCGCATCAACTCGCGGTCGTGCTCGTGAAAATCTTCGGCTACACGAACGTCCGCGACCTGCCGGGCGGGATGGTCGAGTTCCTGAACTCCGGGCTGGACGCCGTGCCGGAAAAAGTTGAGCCCGCAAAAAACTGAAGCATGGTTCGCGCGGGTGTGCGGTCAGACGCACAGTTCCGGCGCTCGCGACTTTCCCTTAACCTCGCGCTCACCAAGACCAGTAGTGGAGAAACAGGCGAAATGGAATCGAATGGCGATTTACAAGCGCCCCGCCGGTTTCTAGGCTGTGCGACTCTGGTTTTGGCCGGATCATAGATGCGACAATTTATCAACATCGCCAGCAACGCGTTCATGGAACTCGTGCGTCAGCCCGTGTTCCTGTTGCTGATGACCGCGACGGCGGCGTTCGAGATTTTTCTGGCCACGCCGCTTTATTTTGCGCTCGGCGACGAGCCGAAGCTGGTCAAGAATTCCGTGCTGGCGGTGATGCTGCTCTCGGGACTGTTCGGGGCGGTGTTGAGCGCGTCAGCCTCGCTCGCGCGGGAAATCCGCACCGGCACGGCGCTGGCCGTGCTGTCCAAACCGATCGGACGTGCAAAATTTCTCCTCGCCAAGTATGTCGGGCTGCTGGCTGCGCTCACGGTCATCACCTACGTGAACCTCACCGCCGCGCTCATCGCGAGCCGGATGACGTTTGACGCGTACGGCTCGGTAGATCTGCCGGCGGTGGGGATTTTCGCCGGTGGCGTGGCCGTGGCGTATGCGCTGGGTGGGTTCAGCAATTTCTTTTTGCGGCGACCGTTCGTGAGCGATGCGGTCTTCGCGTTGCTGGTGATGGTGACGGTGGCGGCGTTTGTAATTTTTCAATTCACCACGCAGAAACAAAGCGTCGGCGAAATGGCGCAGGTGGATTGGCGGCTCGTGCCGGCGGGTATTTTGATTCTCTTCGCGCTCTGGATTCTGGCGGCGCTGGCGCTGGCGTGCTCGACGCGGCTGGACACGATTCCCACGCTGGCGATTTGTTCCGCGCTTTTTTTGTTGGGGCTGATGTCGGATTATTTGTTCGGACGACCCGCGAGTCACGGCTCGTGGTGGGCGAGCACGCTTTACACGGTCACGCCGAACTGGCAACTATTCTGGCTCGCCGACACGCTCGAGACGGGGCAGACGGCGTATCACTGGGGCTATGTGTGCAAGGCGTTTGGCTACGTGGTCTGTTACGTCGGCGCGGCGCTGGCGGTGGCCGTGCTGCTGTTTGAAGACCGGGAATTGAGTTAGCCCGCGAATGAACACGAATGAACGCGAATTGAATTCCGTAGGTCGGTCGGGCGACTTCGGCGTAGGCATTCGTGTTCATTCGCGTTGATTCGCGGGGAAAACTTTTGTGGAACGAAACATTCAAAAAAACGGTTTAGTGAACCTGCTCGCGCTTCTGGCGGCGGGCGCGGCGGGCTTGGCCGTGGCGCGCTACGCGAACTCGGCGGCGGGCCAGGTCAGTTCCGTGTTCGCGGGACTCGGCGTGCTGGTGGCGTTCGTGAGCTGGTTTCAGATGCGGCTCGAAGCCAACGAGCGCGCCGAGAAACTCGAGCTCGACGAACTCGCCCGCACCAAAGGCAGCGCCACGTTGTTCGAGGCCAAGGCAGCCGAACTGTTCCCCGCCCAACGCGCGCGGCTGCAATTTGAAAAATTCTTCGTCCCCAGTTTCACAATCCTGCTGTTCCTCGCTCAAGCCGTCGCCGCGTTTTTCATCTGGCGCGCGCTCGATAAAGTCACCGCCGGCGTCACGGCGGAACGCTGGACGATGGCCGCCGCGCTGTTCGGCGTGTTGTTCATCGTGCTGTTCATCCTCGGTCGCTTCTCGGCGACCATCGCGCGGCTGGAAGATCACCGGCTGCTCCGGCCCAGCGCGAGTTACGCGTTGCTCGGCGCGTATCTGAGCGCGCTCGCGGCGCTCGGCATCGCCGGCGTGCAGATGGAATGGCCGAAAGCCGATCTCTACGTCGCGCGCGGCCTCGCCGTGGTGCTCGGACTTTCCGCGCTGGAAACGCTCGTCACGCTGGTGCTCGAAATTTATCGCCCGCGCGTGAAGGGCAAAATCATCCGCCCCATCTACGACAGCCGGCTCGTCGGCCTCATCAGCCAGCCGGAAGGCCTCGTCACCACGGCGGCGCAGGCGCTGGATTATCAATTCGGTTTCAAAGTTTCCGAAACGTGGTTCTACAAATTCTTCGAGGACAAATGGCTCGCGTTGGTGTTGGTGCAATTCGCCGTGTTGCTGCTCTCGACTTCTTTTGTGTTCATCGAGTCCGGCGAGCAGGCGTTGCTCGAACGCTTCGGCAATCCCGTCAAAGGCCGTGAAGTGCTCAACGCCGGGCCGCACCTGAAATTGCCCTGGCCGATTGACAAGGTTTATCGCCATCGCACCGAGCAGATTCAGACGCTCAGCGTTGGCTTCGATCCGGAGGAAGAGGAACACGAGCTGACGATTCAATGGACGCTCGCGCATGGCAAAGAGGACAATTTCCTCGTCGCCAAGCGCGAAACTTCCAGCGTGGATTCCGCTGCGCCGGGCGACGCGCGCAAGACTCCGCCTGTCAGTCTGCTCACCGTCAACATCCCGGTGCAATATCAAGTCACCGACCTGCCCGCGTGGATTTACAACCACACCGATTCCTCGAACCTGCTCCAGCAAATCGCCACGCGCGAAATCGTCCGCTATCTCGTGAGCGCCG
>SCTL01000140.1 GCA_004297495.1 Verrucomicrobiota bacterium | reverse complement strand
CGCGCACGACTCTTTTGTTCAGTCGGAAGTCGGGAATGAGATTCATCGCGCCGCCCGCGCGTCGTTGCTGTTCGTAGATCGTCACCTTGTAACCACGTTGTGCTAGCACGCTCGCCGCGCCAAAGCCCGCCGGGCCTGCGCCGATGATGCCGACGGTTTTGCCGTTGGGTTCAGCGCCGTGGAATTTCAAAACGCCTGCTTCGTAGCCCTTTTTCATGACGGTCGCTTGAACCGCGGGAATCTCGATGGGCCGGTCAAACGTCCGCCGCGAGCACGCTTTCATGCAGAAATAATCAGGGCAAACGACGCCGCAGACCCAGCCCAGTGGATTCGCGCCCAAGATCATTACCGCCGAACGGCGGAGGTCGGATTTCGCTCCAACGCGCGCGGCCATGATGAAATCCGCGGGCGAGCAATGCGCGGGGCAGGCTTCCTGGCAGGGCTTCTCCTCGCAATACAAACACCGCTCGAGTTCCGACCGGAATTGAGCGTCGGTGAGCGAGCCGTCAGAGTTTCTCATAACTGTCAGCAGTAACTGGTTTGAACATGATGCGCCCGGGGAAATGGCCTCCCCACACGGTTCTTGCCGATTGCTTCACATTTCTTGGCTTGAGCCGCCTGCGCGATTGACAGGACCCGCGCTGGAGTAGTTAGTGGAGGCATGTCGGTCACCTTCCAGGCCGTGCAAGAAGCTGCGCGTCGGATCGCAGGTCACGTCGTCCAATCCCCCTGCCCGCTTTCGATTCCGTTATCCGAGGCGACCGGAATGAAAATCTTCTGCAAGCTGGAATACCTGCAACGCACCGGCAGCTTCAAGGAACGGGGGGCGCGCAACGCTCTCGAACTACTCGCGCCGAAACAAAAAAAACTCGGCGTCATCGCCGCGTCCGCCGGCAATCACGCACTCGGCCTGGCCTATCACGGTCAGTTGCTGGGCCTGCCGGTCACGGTCGTGATGCCGCGATTTGCGCCGTTGACCAAAGTGACGAATTGCCGCCGGTTGGAAGCTACGGTGGTACTGCACGGCGCCGATATCAGTGAAGCGCGGGAAAAGGCGGTCGAAATCGCCACGGCGAAACAACTCACTTACATCAGCGGCTACGACGATCCCGGAATCATTGCGGGACAAGGGACGATGGGATTGGAAATCGCAGCGCAGGTGCCGGAGGTGGATGCCGTCATCGTGCCCATCGGTGGCGCCGGTTTGATTGCCGGCACGGCCCTCGCACTGAAGGCTGCGAAACCCGGCGTGCGCGTTATCGGCGTCGAACCTGAACGCGCCGCCAGCTATACCGCGGCGCTCGCGGCGGGCGGGCCGGTGAAAGTGGAATTGAAACCGACGCTCGCCGACGGTTTGAGCGTGCCGCAGGTGGGGGCGAATGCTTTCCGCATCGCACGCGATCTGGTGGACAACACCATCCTGGTGGGCGAGCACGAAATCGCGCTGGCCATCCTGCGCTTGTTGGAATTGGAAAAAGCCGTGGTTGAAGGCGCTGGCGCGGCGCCATTGGCCGCCTGTCTGGCGGGACTGGTTCCCGAATTGAAAGGCAGGAACGTCGTGCTGCCCTTGTGCGGCGGAAACATTGACACGCCCATCCTCGGCCGCGTGCTCGAACGCGGACTGGCTTCCGACGGACGGCTCTATCGCTTCACTGCCACGATCAGTGATCGGCCCGGCGGACTCGCGCGCTTCGCCGGATTGCTGGCGGAAACCGGCGCGAGTATTCTGGAAATTTCCCACGACCGCGCCTTCGCCAGCGACGACATCACGACCGTGAGCGTGCATTGCATCGTCGAGACGCGCGATGCCGGCCACATCGCGGTCGTGCGCGAACGATTGACGCGCGAGGGATTTGTTCTCAGCGAATCTTGATTCCGCGCCATGAAAACGCTCGTCATCGCCATTGGCGGCAATTCGCTCATCAAGGACGCACAGCATCAAAGCGTGCCGGATCAG
>SCTL01000139.1 GCA_004297495.1 Verrucomicrobiota bacterium | reverse complement strand
GCCGTTGGACGTTCCATTCGTGCCGCGCAACACAAGACTGCCGGCGCTGAGCAGCGTTTGCGTGATGTAAGGTTGCGAGTTGGTCGCCGGCGGCGTGACGCCGCCGGCAGCGGGAGTCACGTCCGCCCAGCTGGTGCCGACGCGCAGCGTGTCGAGATTCCAATTCCCGTAGCCGCTGCTGGATTTGAAGTAAAGGTTTTGCAGATTGGCGGCGTCGGTGCCGCCGGTTTGAGTCGCGTCCGGGCTGGCCGGTTCCGCCGCGCCGGGCGTCGGACTGAGATAGAGGCTGACGACATCGTCCGCCGCGCCGGCGCCGAACGCATATTTTGCGACGACCAGATAAGTCGTATTGGTAACGAGCACCGTCGGGGCATTGGTGATGTTCGCGCCATTCTTGCGGATGCCGAGTTGAAAGCCGTTGCCGCTCGGCGCGAAATACACGGCCAACGCGTCGGAGCTGCCGCCGGGCGATGTCGTCCCGTTGGGCAGCAGGCCGGTGAGATAACCGCTGGCAGTCGGCGCATTGGTACATTGCACGAGCAAGGCATAATAGACCGCGCCACTGGTGATGGAACTCGCGGAGAACGCCCGGTAACTGGACCCGCCCGCCGTTCCGAGAATGTAAGCCAGATTTCCCGCCGCCGCCGGCGAGAGTACCGACGCGTTGGTCAAATTGCCCGTCGCCACTTTGACTTGCGAGGAACTGTTTCCCCACGGTGACACCGAGCCGAGGTTGCTGCCGGACGCGGCATTGGTGATGGCATCCTCCATCAATAAACTGGCCCGCGCTCCGGTTGAAACCAGGACGCAGAGGATGACGTTAAGTAAAATCTTTTTCATGCAACGGAATCGCTTCAAGCCGCGCAATCAAAGTCCGTCTTCAAATGCGCCAAGATCAGGCGCGGCGCCGGCGAAAGGGTCGCCCACATCCACGCCCTTATCAATCAGCCGGCCGGCCGGCACGGGCCGAAGAAACGGCAAGACCGGCAAACTGCCGTCCGACTGGCGCGGGCCGTCCACGCCGCTGGAGTTCACGCTCAACACGTCACCCGCATTCGCAGCGGGCGAGGAAACGACCTGCCAACTATTGCTCGTAACAATTGTTCCCGTGCGAAATGAATCACCGCTCGCGCCGGAGAAGGAAAGGTTGTTGCGCACGAGGTGCGGCGTGGAATTGGTGCCGTGATTGAGGTTGAAGTTGCGCGCCTTGTTGCCCCACGACGTGTTGTTGTCAATCGTCTGGCCTTCCTCGTTGTTGTTTTGATCCACGCCGTTGGACTCGTTCACAAACGCCAGTGAATGCGCCAGCCGATGCGGGGTGCCGACGTAGTTGCCGCCGAGTTTGAAGCCGTTGCCATTGCCGTTGAACTGCGGGTCGGCCCAATAATTCGTGCCGTTCCAAAACGCCCAGCAGTTGTCCATCAGCACGGGCGATGTGCCCATCCACAAATCCCAGCCGTCGTCGGAATTCCACCACGCGCGGCAGCCGCGGAAGACGTTGCCCGGGCCGAGCTGCCATTTAGCGGAGAAACCATCGGCGTTGCCGCCAATGGGCGGGTCGTAGTTCAAATACGAATCGCAATTCAAAATCAAATTGGCGGCGGGATAAGTGACGCCGTCGGTGCTGCCCGTGATGTGCAGGCCGGTGTTGCCGTTCTCCCGGAGAGTGCAGAACTCGACGATGTTGGAGTTGCCGGAAATATTGATGCCGTTGTGGCCGGCGTTCATCACGGTCAACCCCTTCAGATGATAGAAGCGTCCGCTGATGCCGATGCCATCACTGGAGTTACCCGTGCTGTCAATGACCGGAAACTCGCCGGGATAGGCCCAGAGCCGTTTGGAGTTCACCGCGCTGCCGCCCGTGCCGCTCAAGCTCAACTTGCTGCTCAACGCGTAAGTGCCCGCGCGCACATACACCACGCCGCCGGTCGTCGTGACCGAGAGTCCCTTGCTGATCGTTTTGAACGGACTCGCCTCCGTGCCGGCGTTGGAATCATTTCCATTCGTGACCGAAACGAAATACGCACCCGCCACCAGCGGGCCGGTGACGGTGAGCGTCGCGATGGAACTGGTCGCCGCGCCGAAGTCGTTCGTCACGATGACGCGGTAAGCGCCGGCGTTATTGGACTGCACGCTGTTCAGCGCAAGCGAGGCGTTCGTCGCGTTCGCCAGCGGCGTGTTGGTGTTGAAATACCATTGGTAGCGAAGGGCCGCCGTTCCAATTGCCGTCACGACGAAGGACGCGTTGTTGCTCACGGAAACTGTCTGATTCGTCGGCTGTGCGGTGATGACCGGGAATTGGTTCACCGTCAACAACGCCACGGCGCTCGTGGCCGCGCCCACGCTGTTGCTGACGATGACGTAATAATTTCCCGCGTCATTGGTCTGCGCGCTGGCAATGGCGAGCGTCGCGTTGGTGGCATTCGCCAGTGGCGTGCCGTTGTTGAAATACCATTGATAACGCAACGTGGCGGAACCGCTGGCCGCCGCATTGAACGTGGCGGGTTGTCCCACCGTCACCGTGCGATTTGTCGGTTGCGTGGTGATGTTCGGCGCCACCAGCGCGGACGGGGGCGCACCGCCCGTGAGCAGACGGAAGTACTGTTGCACCGCGCCGGGCGTGGTTGGATTGGTGGAATTGAATCGTCCGGCGGCATCGAACGTGTTGGTGCCCACCGCCGGCCAGTTCGTCACCGGCAGGGAAATATTGGTGGCCGTCAGCACGTAATAGGTCGCGCCATTCGAACCGCCGGTGCCGGCCAGAATGATCGCGCCGGGAAGCAACACGCGATTGGTGATGATCAGCGGCCCCGTGGCCGCCGGCGGGTTGGAACTGCCAGCATAGGGCGTGACGTCGGCATAGGCTTCGCCGATGCGATATTCATCCACGACCAACTCGGCGTAAGGCTGCGGAGGCGTGGTGCTACTATTGGTGCCGCCGGCAAAAACGCGCAACCGGTCGAAGGAAAAGTCGAACGCATTCGCGGAGACCGCGCCGGCGGAGTTGGTGGAAGGTTCGACATTCAACTGCGGATTGACGAACAGCCAGGCGTTATCATTGGCCGCGCCGGCGACGTGATCAATGCGCACTACGATGAAATTCGTCGCGCCGCCGAACTGGTTGGTCGCGCCTTTGAGATTGGTGGCGCTGCCCGTCGGGATGAGGCCGACGGTGTTGGAGGTCGCGCCGCTGCTGTTGCCGATGGCGAGTTTCTGGATCGCGCCGGCATTGAAGTCGTGCGGCAGATTCGCGCCGCGTCCGTAGGGATTTCCCGCGAGCGTGCCGGTCGGGCCCTGTCGCGCAATCAGGAAACTGATCCACGTCGTCACGCCGTCCGTGCCATTCGTGCCGCGGCTGAAGTTGAAGAGCCGGATGGGTTGCATCGAGCCGTTCGTGAGCGTGTAACCCTGGAAAAATCCCGCGCCGCCGACGGTGACCAGCGTGTTGCTGGCCGCGTCCGTGTAACTCAGGCCAAAGCCGGTGTTGGTCGCCGTGCCGGCGCTGCTGTTGGTCTGCCATGCACCGTTGAAGCCGTAGCCGTCACTTGAACCGATGATGGCAGCACCGGTGGTGTTGGTGAACGGCTCGTAGGCCAGCACGGCGGCCTGTAAGCGTGGAAGGAATCCGCCGGTGACTCCCAGTGTGAGACCCAAGATGAAGACTTTTTTCATTCGTTGTTGCCGAGTCGGAATCGAAGGCGCGCCCATTGCGCCAAAGCCGTTTGCGAGGTAATGGAAACACCCCTCGATACGAGCAGGGGTGTTCCATCCAACCCAAGTGTTTTTTTGTTTCTCAAATCAAGGTCTGAAGGCTTGGATCAACCAGCGAAATTCATTAAAGTTGCTTTCAATGCCGCCGCCGCCGGTCTGGCCGTTCTTGGTGTCCGTCCAAATCTTCGACTGGTCAAAGAAAGAAGGGTCCTTTTGCAAGGCCACGTGCATGTCGCCGAACATGGCGTTGAGCGCCAGATTCTTCTTAACTCCGGAACGATGCGTGATCATGTCGAGGCGGTACAAGAGGTCGGAGGTAACGGCGTATCTTGCACTAAGTTCCGTGGACTTTACCGCCATGGCCCGGGGCGTGAAAGTTTGCCCGGCAACCGTGAGCGAGGCCAGGGCGTTCATCCCGGACTGAGGAAAATACGAATAGCCAGCCCGCACGCGTCCACCCATGAGCACCGGCCAGTTGCCGGTAGGGCCGACGTAATATTCGTACGTGCGCTCGCGTACATACTCCGCCGCGCCCGCGCTCACGCTCGTACCGCTCAGACAAAAATACACGCGCGCATTGGACAGGGTCTTGTTCTCCCAAAGGTATCCGAGATTTCGCTCTCCCTTGTCATCAACCGACTTCTCGTAGATGTCGTAAGCATGATCGGAGGTGGTTAAACTATCATCCTTGAATGAAGCTGGCGGCACTTTGTCGCTGTTATCATTGCTGTACATCATCGTGGAAACCCCAAGCTGCTTCAAATGATTGACGCATGTAATCCTCTTCGCGCGTTCCTTGGCCGAGGAAAGCGCCGGCAGCAACATGGCCGCCAGAATGGCGATGATGGCGATAACTACCAGAAGCTCGATCAAGGTGAACCCTTCACGATTAGTAGGTTTGGACGTGGATGTCTTCGGGGTTTTCATGCCTCAAGCTTACACATTTCTATTTGGTTTCGCCACAGTCATCATTAAACGTTTGTTCTACGCCGCAACCGGAATACGCCCGCACTCGCGGTGTGGATTGCAGGCTGACAGGTTGCATTGTAGGGGTTCCCCCGGCCAAGTCAGCCGTTGGATTCTGCAACGCGCTATGAAATTTGAGAACGCCGCGCCGGCCTAACGCGCCAGCCAGCCGCCGTCCACGTTCATGATCGTGCCGTTCATGTAGTCCGCTTCCTTCGAGGCCAGAAATAGGATCGGCTCGGCGACGTCCTCGGGTTTGCCCCAGCGCGCTTCGGGGATGCGGTCGAGGATGGATTGGTTGCGCTTCTCGTCTTCGCGAATCGGGCGCGTGTTCTCCGTGGCAATGTAGCCGGGCGCAATCGCGTTGAAGTTGGCGCGCTCCTTCGCGAGTTCGTTGGCGAACGCTTTCGTGATGCCGGCAATGCCGCTCTTGCTCGCGGTGTAACCCGGCACCAGAATCCCGCCCTGGAAAGAAAGCATGGACGCGATGTTCACGACTTTGAGCCGCGCGTCGGCCGGGGCTTTATCGCGTCCGCCGCTGACCCACCATTTGGCGACGGCCTGCGTTAGGAGGAACGGCGCGGTGAGATTGATCGCGAGCACCAGATTCCAGTCCGACTCCGGATGGTCCACAATCGGCGCGCGCTTGATGATGCCCGCGCAGTTGATCAGCACGTCCACCTGCCCTGCGTCCTTCACCACTTTAGCGATGAACTCCGCCGCCGACTTCTGCGTCAGCTTGCTGAGGTCTTCGACGTAGGTGTTGCACTTCGCGCCGAGCGACTTGGCCTTGGCCGCAGTCTCGGATTGATCGCCGATGTCCACGCTCGCGACGTGCGCGCCCTCGCGGGCGAACGCCAGTGCGATGGCCTGGCCAATTCCCCGGCTCGCGCCGGTGACGATGGCAACTTTGTTTTGGAAACGTTTTGTGCTCATAAATTCAAATTGGGAAAAACATTCAACATTCAACGCCCAACATTCAAGGCAACACCACGCGTCTTCGGCGTTGGGCGTTGAATGTTCCGTCGGCTGCTACCGCAACTCTACCGGCTTCACGGCATCCATGTCATCAAACACCTGGTTCTCGCCCGCCATGCCCCAGATGAATTTGTAGTTGCCCGTGCCGACGCCGAAGTGCATGGACCAGTTCGGCGAGAGCGCCACTTCTTCGTTGTGCAAAAACAGATGCCGCGTCTCCTTCGGCTCGCCGAGAAAGTGCGACAGCACGTTCGCGCCGAGATCGAAGTAAAAATAAATCTCCGTGCGCCGCCAGTGCGTGTGCGGCGGAAAGGAATTCCACACGTTGCCCGGCTCAAGCGCGGTCAGGCCCATGACGAGCTGACAGCTTTGGATGCCGCCTTGATGGATGAATTTGTAGATTGTGCGCTTGTTGCTCGTCTCCTGCGCGCCGAGATTCACCGGCGCGGCTTCGGCGGACTTCATCAGGCGCGCGGGATGCGCGGCGTGCGCGGGGCACGAGAGGAAATAAAACTTCGCCGGGTTCTTCGCGTCATCGCTCGTGAACGAAACGGACTTCGTCCCCATCGGCACATAAACGCAATCGAGTTTTTCCAGCGCAAAAGTTTTTCCGTCGGCGGTGACTTTGCCCGGGCCACCGATGTTGATCGCGCCGAGTTCGCGGCGTTCGAGGAAGAAAGCGCGCCCGGTTTCTTTGTGGTTGGGCAGTTCGATGGGTTTCGCGTCCGGCATCACGCCGCCCACGACGAGGCGATCCAGATCAGTGAAGCGCGCGTTGAGTTGGCCGGGAGCAAACAGGCTTTGAACCAGGAAAGTTTCGCGCAACTGCTGCGTGCTCAACCCCACCACGTCCTGCGGGCGCGGCATCCGTAAAATCGTGTCGGTAATCATGCGCGCAGGCTATCGGCCCGCGTCGCGAGGGTCAACCGGCTTTGACAATTTCCCTGTAAAGCCAGCCGGCTGCACCGACTCAAGATGCTGGACTTCACTCACGCCAACCCCGCGCCACCAGCAGCGGCACATCCTCGTACGCGCTCACGCACCTAGTGGATTCCATCGGCACCAGCGCGATTCCCCGCGCGTGCCGGTGGAGAAAATAACTGACGCGCCCCATGTAATTCAGCTCGAAGGGAATTTCCATCCAGCCGTATTCCGGATGCGGCGCTTTGCCAATGGGAGGCAGATCGCCCTCCGGCGATGAGTACGCGCCGAGCAGCCAGATGCTCTTTCCGGCGCGCAACGTCCGCGCGCAATCCGCCATCAAACCCGCGACGGGATCGTCCGTCTGCATTTGCTCGCGGAACAAATCCGAGCGTTGCACGCGATGATCTTCGATCGGTGGCAGCGTCGTCCAGCGGGCCGGGCCATGATAGTATCGCCGCCAGTTCAGCCCGCAGTGCCAAGGATAGAGCACCACCAGATCATCCGGCGCGGCGTTCGTTCCGAGGAATCTCGCGAACTCGTCGAACCGCGTCATCCGGCAATTCAACGCCGTGTGCGCGTCGGTGAAGGAAAAGAATCCCGCCAGCACCAGCAACACCAGCCGCCATTCGGCAAAGCGTTTGAACCAATCGCCGAGGGCCACGTCCGCGCACGCCGCCACGAGCGCGAGCAACGGCAGATAATACCAGACCTGCGTGCCCATGCCCGCGAGCCAGATGAAAAGAAAGAACAACGGCACGCCCGCCAGCAGCGTAACGGCGGCGAACCGCCGGGCCTCGGAGAAATCGTCTGAGTTTCGCTTCTCCGTTCCTCGGGATTGAATCAAGCCGGCAATTCCAACCACTGCCGCCACTCCGGCCAACCCCAGCCACAGAAACAAAAGTTCCTTCGCCGGTGAACCCATGGCCCCGCCCAGGTTCTGCCAGATCCACGCCGGGTCGAAGCCGCCCTTCTGAATCTCCCACCAGGATTGCGAACGCAGAATCGCCGGCACGTACGGCGCGAGCGACAGCGCCGACACCAGCCCCACCGCCAGCACTTGCGCCGCCAGCCGCCATTGTTTCCGGCGCGCGCAGACAGCCCACGCGCCCAGACAGATCGCCAGCAATAGAAAGGCGTTTTGATAAAGCGTTTGCACACTCAAGACCGCCGCCAGCGCAGCCAGAACAAAACGTCCGCGCGTCGGGCGCTCCAACATCCGCCACATCAGTCCGAACGCGGCGAGCATGAACACACAACCCACGCCGTACGCGCGCAGCGAATCGCCCCAGCGAATGAACACCGCATTGAACGCCACGAGCGCCAGGGCCAGCACCGGCGGTTTGCGGCCCACGCACAAACCGTTGAACCAGTAAGCGACCAGCAGCGCGATGCCAACGATGAATCCATAAAGCCGCAGGCCGGGATCGCCCGCAACGGGACAAATCGCCGACCAGAGTTTCAGCGAGAGCGGGAGAAAGAGCGGAAAGGAATCGTACGTGAGCAGACTCCAGATTTCGCGGACGGACGATTGCTCCGAGATCGTGACGCTGCTGGCCTCGTCACGCCAGAGCGCGCCGGCGTGATTCAGGAAATGCCAGTGCAGTCCGATGGCGAGCAACGTGAGCGCGGCACAAGCGACGAGCTCCAACTGGAAAAGAATTCTCTCTCTGGATTGCTTTGGCTTGTCGCTCACGCGCCGGGATTCAACACATCAGTGCCCGGCTTGGCAAGCCGGCGTGCGGAACGCTTTCATCAGCGCGGCGAATCGGCGAGGTTGCCGGTGTTGCGGGCGTTGCCGCGAAATTTCGGCCACGGCGTCCGGGCCAGCGGCACTTCGTTGTGTATGGCGACCAGATGGTCGAGGAAACCCACCAGATAAATCGTGCCCGTCGGCCCGAGGGCCGGCGACGTGTCGCCGCAACCTCGAAGCGTGCAGCGCCATTGAAACCCCGGCTCATGACTGTAGGCAATCACCTGCCCGTCACCGAAAACGCACACCGCCGTCCGGTTGGACATCACCGCGAACGAACTTTCGAGCCCCGAATCCATTTGCGGCAGCCGCATATCCTGTCCATCCGCCGACAGCACCGCGATGCCGCTGGTTGCGCTGCAAAAGATCGTCCCGTCAAGGCTGATCACGGGCGAACACTTGCGAATGGAACCGAGCCGCCGCTTCCAACGCAATGTTCCATCCGCGTTCAGCGCGTAAAAAAATCCGTCCAACGATGTGAAATAAATGTGCCCGTCCCAATCCAGCGCCGGGGAACTCATGATTCCGTTCTCGGTGGCGAAGGCCCAAAGCTTCTGGCCGTCGGGCTTCAAGGCGTAAAAACTTCCGTCCGTGGAGCCGAAATAAATCACGCCGTTCGTGCCGATGGCCGGCGACGAAAAAATTGGCGCGCGGGTTTCAAACGTCCATTTCTTTTTCCCGTCCGGCGTGATCGCGTGCAGCGAACTGTCCCACGAGGCGACGTAGATCGTTCCGTCCGAACCGAGCGCCGGCGACGAGTCCACCCACCAGCCTGTCGCGTAGGTCCATTTCTTCTTCCCGTCGGGCGTGAGCGCGTAAACCTTCCGGTCGCGGCAGCCAAAATAAATTGATCCATCCGCGCCAATGGCAGGCGTGGAGCGGATTTCCCGGTCGGCGCGAAACTTCCATTTCTCCGTGCCGTCGGGATTCACCGCCCAGAGATGTCCGTCCAACAGTCCGAGATAGATGGTCCCGTCCGGCGCGACGGCGGGCGAGGAGTCGGTGGTGGAATGAACGCGCAACTGCCAATCGTTCGTCGGCGCGAGCCAGGCGCCGGCGAGTTCGACGAAAAGGAAAAAAAGGAGGCTCGTTAAACCGCGTCGGGTCGCCGCTCGGAGCGCGGACGCCTCGTCCGCGCGAATCGCTAAGGCCGAAACTCGCGGACGAGGCGTCCGCGCTCCGGCGACTGGGTTCACCCCCGGCATCCGCGCACGCCCCAGTTGGCTGAATTCAGATTCGTCCACACGTTTCGTCACGCGGTCCGGCGAAATTTGGCCGTGGGCCGGCGGTTGAGCTTCGCGCGCAACCGTTCAATCTCCGCCTCGGCGCGACGCAGCCGGGTCTGGATTTCCGCCGTGCGCGAGCGCGCCTCACGCAGTTCGCGGGCGTGACGGCGCAATTCCAATTGCGTCACCACGTGTCGCGCCAGCACGCCGAGAGCTTTCTTCTGTTCTTCGCGCAACTGTCGCGGCTTTTTGTCCAGCACGCACAACGTCCCGAGCGCGTGCCCATCGGGCGTAATCAATGGCGCGCCGGCGTAGAAGCGGATTTTCGGATGGCCGGTGACGAGCGGATTGTTTTTGAAACGCGGGTCTTTCACCGCGTCCGGCACGATGAACAAATCCTGCCGCATGATCGCGTGCGCGCAGAAGGAAATGTCGCGCGCGGTTTCCTTGATCGTCGTGCCGACGCGCGCCTTGAACCACTGCCGGTCTTCGT
>SCTL01000016.1 GCA_004297495.1 Verrucomicrobiota bacterium | reverse complement strand
AAGAAATTAGGACGCGATCAAAAGTCAGACCTCATCCGGCGGCGGCCTCGCGTCCGCACCATGTCGGTAGGGACGATTTCCACATCGTCCCATTCTTCACCAGTCGGCAAAGACAATTTTTGGGACGCGGTGGAACTCCGATAAATCGCGAGCGGGCGCGTCCCTACCAAACAAAAAGCGGCGCTCGCAGGAGCGCCGCCATGAAAGTTCTTTGGCCGAAATTATTTCTTCTCGTCCTTCTTCGGTTCTTTCTTGTCGTCCTTTTTCTCGTCGGGCTTGGCGGATTCCGGCGGAGCGGTGGCGTTGAGCTGCGAGAGAATGGCGTCGGTCATGTCGTTCTCCGTGCCGCTGGAGTAGAGCATCACCGGCGTGCCGTTGGGCGTCTCGGCGGCGGTGTCAAAGACGAGCGAGTAGCTGCCGGCCTTGGCCTTGGCGGTGATGGCGGCGCGAATTTCCGTGAGGATGTTTTCACGCATGCGCCGGCTCTGCTCTTCCATCGTGCTGCGCGCCTGCTTCTCAAATTGCTGGATGGTTTCATCCATGTCTTTCAAGTCCTTCAATTTGGTCTCCGCGGCCTTCTTGCGCTTCTCGCGCTCCTCGGAGGAAACCGCCTGATCGTTGCTGGCGGATTGAAGCTTCTGGTAATCCTCGCGCGCTTTGGCGAAATCATCGCGCAGGCCCTTGGCCTCCTTTTCGAGATCAGCGCCGCGCTCGGTCATGGCGGCCATGGCCTGTTTCTTCTTCCAGTAACCATCAAAAATCTTCCGCAGGTCAACGGTGGCGATGCGGGCCTGGCCGAACGCGCTGCTGCCGCAGAGCACGCCGAGCAGAACGATCAAAGGAACCAGTTTTCGTGTCAGTTGTTTCATGTGCATAAAAAATCAAATCCGCCGCCCGTAGCCAACTCCAATCTGCTTGCGCCGGCGCGCGACCGTCCCGGTCGCAGCGGCCAAATCGGATGGCAGGGATTGGAGATTTCCCGCCTCGACCGCACACGGGGCCGCTGCGGGCGGGACGCCCGCGCGCCGTGGCCTGGGAAAACGTTTGGAATCCGTCATGGCCGGCCTAATCGGAAAAAGGCCGCGTCGTTCGTGGGCGCGAGCAGCACGGTGTGCGTCAGATTCGACGCGGCGGGCGCGGGCGCAAAGAAAGTCCAGCCGTTCGCATCCGCCAGATTCGAGCTGGTTTGTAAAACATACTCCGGCGTGAAGCCCGGCCAGGAAACCGCCACGTCACTGCCGGCGGATTGAATCGTCAACGCTGGCGGTGTGTCCACGCTGATCTTGACGAGGAACGCGTCGTTGGTGCCGCCGAACGAGGACGCGAACGGCGCGAGCGTCGGGAAATTCGTGGAGCTGGTTTCACCCGCAAGATAGTCATTGCCCAACGGGTCAATCGCGATGGCGCGGGCGACATCCGAGCCGGTGCCGCCGAGCACCGCGGAATAAACGAACGCGGTGGCGTTGCTGTTGATCTCGGCGACGAACACGTCGAAGCCCGTGGCGTTCGTACCGCGCGAAATGCCGAGCGTGTTGTTCGTGGGCGCGGTGGGAAAATTGGTGGAACTGGTCGTGCCCGTGATGTGGACGTTGCCGGCGGAATCCAGCGCGATGTCCCAGCCCTGCTCCGTCCCATGGCCGCCGAAGACGGCGGAGTAGTTGGTCGAGCCATCGGGGTTAAACCGCATCACGAACACGTCGCTTGCGGCGGAATTGGAAAGCGTGTTCGCGAAATAATTGGACCGGTTGTTCGGGAAGCCGAGGGAGAAAGTCGTCCCGATGACGTACGCCTCGCCGGTTTCGCGGTTCACCGCCAGCCGCGAACCGAGGTCGCTGGTCGCGCCGCCCATCAGCGTCGAGAACGTGGCGTTGGAACCGCCGGCGGACAGTTTCACGAGAAACGCGTCGTCGGCCAGCAGGTTGTTCGTGCTGGAATTGAGCAACGTCTGAAGCGCATTGCTGGTGGTGTAAAAATCGCGCGAGGCGGTGAAGCCCGTGAGGTAAGCCGCGCCGGCGTTGTCCACCGCCACGTCGTACGCGGCGTCCTGATTCGTGCCGCCGAGATAGGTCAGGTAAACTAGATTCGTCCCGCTGGCGTCGAGTTCCGCCACAAACGCGTCGCCGCCGCCCGCCGGCACAGTGCGAAACGCGCCGGGCGTGACCGGGAGGTTCGAGGAGACGGTGTAACCCGCGACAAAAACATTGCGCGCCGCGTCGAGCGCGATGCCGTAGCCCACGTCCACGTTCGTGCCGCCGAGATAAGTCGAGAACAGGAGATTTGATCCCGAAGCGGCAAGTTTCACGACGAACGCGTCGGTGAAATACCGACCAGTCACGCCGTAGGTTCCGCCGCTGATCGTCGGGCGATACGCCGTGGCCGCCGAGGCGATGGGGAAATTCGTGGAGTCGGTGAAGCCGGTGACGTAGGCGTTGC
>SCTL01000138.1 GCA_004297495.1 Verrucomicrobiota bacterium | reverse complement strand
GCGTCGCGCATCGTTTCCGGCGCGGAAAATTTTCCCGTGCCGAGAATGAGGCGCGAGTGAAAAGTTTTTCCGGCGATGACGAGCGGTTTGTTGTTCAACGACATTCGCGCCAATTTGTCAGAACCGTGCGGTTTGTCGAGAAGCGAGGGGCGCATCAGTCTCGTTCGTGCTGAAGCTTGGTCCGGATTTGCGTGAGGATTTCAAAGTAACGCCAGGCGGCGGGGGCGTTGGGTTCTTGATGATGATCCGGCTTGAGAATCAAGTTGCCAGTCGCGAGCAAAACTTTTTTGACTTCGGGATTCTGCCGGACTTTTTCCCGCGTCGCTACGACGATGAGGCGACAATGTTCGCCGGGTTCAGCGGGTTTGTATTCCATGCGCCGGCCTTCAAACGTGACCCAGTTGATGCCCATGGCTTTCATGTTCTTCTCGCCGAGATCGCCGGCGCGCTTCGCGTCGAAGGCGGTCATCTGGGAAACTTGTTCGCGGGTGAACCGCCATTCGAGTCCGGGAAATCTTGCACGCGGATCATCGTCGCCTTCGGGAAATTTCATCATCTGCCAGAAACCTTCGAGGCTGGCGTAGCGCTTTTCGTGAAACGTGAAAGGCGTGGTGGCGAAGTTGGAGAGCAGACCGAGTTCGTTGCGTTTGGAGAGAATCACTTCACCCGGCGCGGCGGCTTGCGGAAGAATTTCCCACGCGGGCGCGCCGTTGGTGGGAACGGGCGTCCACCAGTGCGCCGGATAATTTGTGCGCGCGGCAAGCAGTTCGGCAGGAGAACGGGAGGCGGCTCGCGGTGAAGCGCAGCCGGACGCGAGTAGTAAAAGGAATTGCAGCAAGAGAAACAGGAACGCGATCGAAGCTTTCAGGCTGACGCGATAATCATTGCCTGCGATCCAGGCAATGAACACGCGGGCTGGAGCGCGGACGCCTCGTCCGCGAGTTCCAGAGTTTCGCGCGGACGAGGCGTCCGCGCTCCGGCTAGGGTAGCGCTTGCACACGATAGAAGCGCATCCCGTTGGTGGCCGAGGTGTCGAGGAATTGCGGCGCGGAATTTGACGCGGTGAAAACTCCACCGAGGTTTTGCCAGGGTGCCGAGGCCATGTTGGTGCGGGAAGTCAGTTGGTAACGTTTGCCGGCGCTGCCGGTCCACTTCACGGTCGTGCCGCTGCCGGTCGTGGTCGTGCTGAGAACTTTCAGATAAGAGGCCGAGTTCGTCGGCACGGTGCCGGAAATGAATTCCGCGTAGTTGTTGTAACCATCGTGATCGGGATCGGCAGCGGGCGCGGCGTTGGTGCTGGTCCACGGCGCGAAGTAGGTGCGTTGAAACACATCGTCAAAGCCATCGAAGTTGTAATCCATGTTGGTCGCCAAAACCTCGAAGAAGCCGTTGGCGTAGGCGACATTCGCGCCCTGAGTGACGATGAAATCGCGCAGGCCGGGGGTGGCGTTGCTGGAAACGCTGATGGACATGGAAATGCCGTTCAAACCCACGAACACGGTACCGGGTTGATAGCTTGGGCTGCCGAGCGTCAGGCCGTCGCCGGAAATAGTGAACGTAGCGCCGCTGGTCGGGAGATCGGCGGAGAAGACGCTGACAAAATAATTACTTTGCCCGGCCCGCAAAGATACCGGTGTGCTGTTGATCGAATACGCACCGGAGGTCGTGGTCGGCGTGCGGATGCGCGTGATCCGAAATGCCGGCGTGCCGCTCGTGACGGCGAAATCAACGGTGTTGGTGGTGTTGGCGGTGAGCGTGACACTGGTGTTCGCGGTGGGAAGAAATGAAGTGTCCGCCGAGTTGAAATCGGACGAGATGTCCGGGCCCGCCGCGAGGCGCGGGCTGACGTAGGCATCGAGTGGCGCGGCGCGCACAAAATAATTCCCGGGCGTCAACGCATTCAACTGGTAGGTGCCATCCGAGCGGGAGACGGTTGCGGCGATCACGTTGCTGCCGGTGGTTTCGAGATACACAGCCGCGCCGAGAACCGGGCTGCCGCTTTTGGTGATCGTGCCTTTGAGCGTGCCGAGATTCGTGAGGGCGGAGGCTGGGTACAAGATTCTGGCGGCGGAAATATCGTCGGGGCTGAGGCCGGTTTGCGTGTTCACGCCGCCGCCGCCGCGCCAGAACATGCTGGCCCCGCCCAGTGGCGAGTGGGCCAGGCCCAGGAAGTGCCCGATCTCGTGCAACGCCACGCCTTCGACGAATTGCTTGGTGGTGTTGGTGTCGGCGATGTCGGTGAACCAGGTGAAGTTCACGCCGTTGAACACGATGTCGGCCTGCGCGATGTAGTTGCTCTCCGGCGACGGATACCACGAGATGACCGTGAAGCCCAGCGTGCCCGTGATGTCGTACGTGTTTGAGGCCACGAGGGTCGAAGACTTGGCCCAATAGACGATGTTCGAATTGTCGTACGTGTTCGCGTCCACCGGTGGGGCGACCAGGCCGGGTTCTTCGAACTTGATCGAAGTGTTCGTGATGGCGGTCCACTGCCCGAAGCTCGCGCGCACGGCGTTCAACTCGGCGGCGGTGTTCGTGGTCGAATATGCGTCGGAGGCGAGGTAGTAGCGCACCGCGTGCGTGTTGGTGTTGATGACGTTCGTGCTGATGTAGTATGGCGTGGAGTAAAACGCCCAGCGCCGCGGCTGGCTCGCGCTGTCGAGATTGAGCACGTAAGCGTGGGCGTGCGCGATGGCGATCGCGGCCAGAAAAAAGGTAAGCGCGCGCCGGTTCATTGTCCGCTCCTCACGGTGCGCTGTTTGAGATCAGCCAGCTTCAAACGCCCGGTGGTGCGGTCGTCTCCGGTGTCAGGTTTTCCGTTGAACGGATTGAAAACATGTTTCTCTCGCGTTTTCGCGTCTGTCGCTACGTGAAATTTTCCCTGCACCAACCCAAGTGTCACGCCGTTGCCCTGCGGAGTCAGGCGCAGGTAAGCCACGACCTCCTCGCCGATCTCGTATTCCACCTGCGCGGAACTCGTCGCGTGTTCCTCGCCCAGGATGCCGCCGCCATACACGAGCCGAAAATCTTTCCGCGAAATCTTTCCCTTCCAGACTTCGCGGATGTTGAACTCGACCGACGTGTAGATGCGGCCCTCGGCATCGCGCTGGACGGTTTTGCTGACGACGGTGCCGTGCAAAACGACATCGGCGGCTTGCGCGAGTTCTTCCACCGACAACGGTTTCATCCACGCGGCGGCGGCGGAAAAACAGATCGCGGTGAGCACACACCAAAACCAAAGCCGTAATCGGAACATCATGCCAGCAGTCTAACCCGACTGGGTTAATTCCGAAGAAAAATTTCGTCAGCGGAAGAATGCTGCGATCAAAATGGCTCAAGCGCGCTGCCGACGGTTGAAAGCCACGCAATCGTCGTAGCGCACGCCGCTGCCGCCGAAAATATCCAGCGCAGAGCCGATGGTGAGATGCACGCGACCCTGACCGAGTTTTTCCACCGTTTCCAAATCCGCCAGCGAACTCGCGCCGCCGGCGTAAGTGCAGGGCAGGGGCGACCACTCGCCGAGTTTGGCGACCAGTTCGTTGTCAATGCCCCGGCAAAGTCCCTCCACATCCACGGCGTGAATCAGAAATTCCGCGCACGATTGCGCCAGCGTGCTCAAAGTTTGCGCGCTGAGTTTTAACTCCGTGAGCTTCTGCCAGCGATCTGTGGCCACGAAATAATCGCCAGCTACTTTGCGGCAACTCAAGTCGAGCACGAGCTTCGCTTTGCCGATGAGCTTCACGAGTTCATCCAGCCGCGCGCGATCAAGTTTGCCGTCGCGAAAAACCCACGAGGTGACGATGACGTGTGACGCGCCGGCATCGAGCCAGTCTTTCGCGTTGTCAGCATTCACGCCGCCGCCGA
>SCTL01000137.1 GCA_004297495.1 Verrucomicrobiota bacterium | reverse complement strand
GGGAGGAAAAGTTTCTCCAGATCAAGGTCCGTTTCCGGATTGGTATTCATAACATCACAACAGTCCCTCGTTGCGGGGACTCGCTTAAAAATGCTTTGCCAGCATGACGGGCGCGCGGCGCGATTGCAAGCGCGGTATTCCGCGAAACAGCTTGAGCCGGGCGCGTCCGCCGCATAGTTCTAAGGCGCTGGCCGTTTCGGAAGAACGCAAAACCAACTGCGCGCTCTCCGCTCGCCAGCCTGAACAAAAATGGATTGTGTCGTCGGCTCAGGCCCGTCCGGTGTGGCGTGCGCGGCTGCGTTGCTCAAACGCGGCCGCCGCGTGCTCATGCTCGACGCCGGTCTGCGGCTTGAACCCGAACGCGACGCGCTCGTAAAAAAACTTGGCCGGTCGCCCGCGGAAAACTGGAGCGCTACCGATCTCGCCCGCCTGAAGGAAGGCATGAATCCCGGCGCGGCGGGCATTCCGCAAAAACTTTTGTTCGGCTCGGACTTTCCCTATCGCGACGCGGAGCGCGAACTCGGCGTGGATTACGGCGGCACAGGCTTGCGTGCGTCGCTCGCGGTGGGCGGACTTAGCACGGTGTGGGGTTCGGCCATGCTGCCGTACGCGCAGCAAGACATCGCCGACTGGCCCATCACGGTGGAACAACTCGCGCCGCATTATCGCGCCGCCGTCGAAATCACCGGTCTCGCCGCGGAACGCGACGGCTTGGAAGAATTATTTCCGCTCTACACCGAAACGCCCGGACGACTGGAACTCAGCCGTCAGGCAAAGGCGATTCAGGATTCACTCACGCGCAAGGCCGCCGCGCTGCGTGAAGCGGGAATTCGTTTTGGTCGCGCGCGCGTGGCGATTCAAGCGGCGGGTGGCGGACGCGAGCCGGTCTGCATTCACTGCGGCCACTGCATGTACGGCTGCGCTTACGGCTGCATCTATTGCTCCGCTGATACGATTGCCCGCTGGAACGACAATCCAAATTTCTCTTACCAGTCCGGCGTGATCGTGGATTCCGTCGCGGAGTCCGGCGAAGAAGTTTTCATTCGCGGACACAACCGCGGAACGAATGAACCATTCGAGTTGAAAGCCGAAAGAGTCTTTCTCGCCGCCGGTGTGATTCCGACCACGGGCATTTTGCTCCGCTCCGCGCCGGGCGGTGAGAACACCGCGATCATTCAGGACAGTCAGTATTTTCTCCTGCCCGCGCTGCTCACGAAACGAATCTCGAACGTGCAGACTGAACGACTGCACGCGTTGAGTCAGTTGTTCGTCGAGTTGCTCGACCCGCAAATCAGCCCGCACCTCGTCCACTTGCAGGTTTACACTTACAGCGATCTCATCGGACGCGCGCTGCGCAACTCGATGGGCGCACTCGCCGGGCCGCTCGAACTCCTCGCGCGCGAACTCGACGGACGGATGATTCTCTTTCAAGGCTACCTTCACTCCGCGCACTCCAGCCGCATGTGCGTGCAACTGGATCGCAACGCCAACGGCGGGCGCGGCAAACTGGAAATGAAGCCCCTCGTAAATCCTGAAAGCGCAAGAATCGTCCGGCGCGTCGCGGGCAAACTGCTGCGCAACTGGCGTCGGCTCGGCGCGATTCCGCTCACGCCTATGCTCAAGATCGCCGAACCAGGCCGCAGCTTTCACAGCGGCGGAAGTTTTCCGATGTGCGCAACGCCCGGCGCGATGCAGACGGATTTGCTAGGCCGCCCATTCGGCTGGCAGCGTGTTCACGCCGTGGATGCGACCGTGCTGCCGAGCGTGCCGGCCACGACGATCACCTTCACCGTCATGGCCAACGCGCACCGCATCGCGACCGAAGCAGACAGCGGACGGAGCGCGGACGCCTCGTCCGCGCGAAGCCAGGAAACCGAAACTCGCGGACGAGGCGTCCGCGCTCCGATTGTCGGCTTAACCGAACCGACAGGGAAAACTTCAATCTCCGTGACCAACGAAACCAAAACCTGCGCCATCACCGGTTCGTCCGGTTGGGTTGGCGGACGTTTGAAAAACTTTTTAACGAACGCGGGCTGGGACATCGTGGACTGGACGCGCCGCCCCGCGTCCGCCGGCAAATCGGTTTCGTTCCGACTCGGCGAAGACGTTGATCCAAAACAATTCGCCGGGGTGAAGGCATTGGTACACTGCGCCTATGATTTCAGTGGACGGCGCTGGGAAGACATCGAGCGCGTGAATGTGCGCGGTTCGGAAAAACTTTTGCGCGCGGCGAAGGCGGCGGGGGTGGAGCGCATCGTTTTCATTTCGACCATCAGCGCGTTCGACGGCTGCCGCTCGCTTTACGGCAAGGCGAAGCTGGAGATTGAAAAAGTCGCGCGCGAAGTCGGCGCGGTGATCATCCGGCCCGGCTTGGTCTATGGCGAAAAACCCGGTGGAGTTTTCGGCGGACTCGTAAAGCAGGTTCAAGGCGGGAAGTTCGTGCCGCTGATCGGCGGCGGTGGACAACTGCAATTTCTCGTTCACGAACAGGACCTGGGCCGCTTCGTGTCCCGCTGTCTGGCGGGAGAAATTTCTGAGCGCAATCCCATCACCGTCGCGCATGAGGATGCGTGGACGATGCGAAAGATGTTGAGCGAACTGGCGGCAGCGCAAAACAAGCGCGTGACTTTCGTGCCCGTGCCGTGGCGCGCAGTGTGGCTCGCGTTGAAAACTCTGGAGACGCTCAACTTGCCCGCGCCCTTTCGCAGCGACAGTTTGATCAGCTTGGTCTATCAGGATACCGCGCCTTCATTTGCGCTGGCCAAATCGCTCGGCGCAAATTGCCGGGCGTTCGCGGTGAAGTTGTGATGGCGCGCGCCCGGGACGGGCGCGCGCCGGTTACTTCGGCTCGGGCGGTTTGCGCGAGGAGGTTTTCAAGCCGAGCACGCTCATGAAGAAGCTGGAGAAAATAATTTGAATGCCCAGCGTCGTGAGCGCGCCGGCGGGCACGAGGCGGCGCAGGTTTTCCTCGAAGGGAAGTATTCCGAACTCGACGTGTTTCCAAGACCACACCGCGTTGGCGAGCATCGCCAGGCCCGCGAACAGCACGAGCAATCCGGCGACGAGTCCCTTTTCCAAACTGAACACGCGGAAGATTTTGGAGAACTCCTGCTGTTCCGGCAGCAAGCCTTCCGCGATGGCAAAGACTTTGGTGAAGAACGCGAACGCGACGAGTTGCGTGCCGATGAGTCCGCCCATGAACGCCACGGTCATCGTGCCCACGTCCAATCGCACCGAGCCGAGATGAATCGGCGACTTCACCACCAGCGCGATGCCGGTGAGGAAACCCGCGAGCGAAAGCAGGAGGCCGGGCACGAGAAACAGCCAGCGCGGCGAGTAGATGAGCATGAAACGCAAATGCCGCCAGCCGTCGCGCCACGGTTTCAAGTGCGGCGGGCGTGAGCGACCATCCTTGTGCAGCGTGATCGGCACTTCGGAAATGCGCAGCGATTTGAGCGTGCTCTTGATGACCATCTCGGAGGCGAGTTCCATTCCCGTGGTCGTGAGTTCCATCCGGCGATACGCGTCCTTGGTGAAACCGCGCAGGCCGCAGTGGAAATCGTGCGCGGGACACTTGAAGAACAATCGCCCGATGAACGAGAGCACCGGATTGCCGAGCCAGCGGTTTTTCCACGGCATCGCGCCGGGCGCAATCGTGCCGCCGCCCACCGGCAGGCGACAGCCCATCACGAGTTCATCGCCCGCGCGGAATTTTTCCACGAAGCCGGTGATGTTGGAAAAATCGTAGCTGTCGTCGGCGTCGCCCATGATGATCCACTTGCCGAGGGCGCCTTCGATGCCGCCGCGCAACGCGCTGCCGTAGCCCTTGGCCTGCACGTGGACGACGCGCGCGCCGTGCTTTTGCGCGAGTTCGATGGAGCCGTCGGTGCTGCCGTTGTCGGCCACGATGACTTCGCCGCGCACACCGGCGCGTTCGAGGCCGAGGCGCGCCTTCTCGATGCAACGCTGGAGGGTCTCGGCCTCGTTAAGGCAGGGCATGACGATGCTGAGTTCGATCGCGTCGGACATATTGGCGGGCAAGCCTAAGCAATACCCGGGTCAGGCCGCGAGCTTTTTGATTCAGCCCGCGTGCGCGCGCTGGGAAATGCCGCCGAACCTCTCCGTGAGCCGGTTCAAGGCTGGTGTTTTTTCGCGCGACTCATGATGGAAAGACTCGTCGTCAAGGCCCACATGACCGCCGCCACAAAAAGTCCCATGCCCGCCAGCGCCCAGCGGACGGCCAGCCACAGTTCGAGGAGCGTGTCCAGCGGATCGCCGACGGGATCCTGCAGGCGCGACCAATTTTGCAGAGTCCAGACGATGAAGCGCAGTCCGAACAACACCGTCATCGCCAGCGCCACGAAGGTGAGCGCCAGTTGAAAAAAGCCCACGCGCCGCCCGCCCATGAGCGAACCCGCACCGGGCATCACGAGGTTCGTGGTCAGACACGCCCACGCGTTCGCGCGTGAGGGAGCGTCAGGGTTTTTGTCCAGTTGCGGAAACTTCATCGCGCGGCCTTTCGCGTCAGGGCCGCAACCAGTCGAAGCCGGGCAGGTTGCGCACCACGCCGAAAATCACGAGCAAGACCACGGCACAGCAAACAATGAGATTTGTCCTGCGCGGATAGAGCGCGCCGGTTTGTCCGCGGGTTCGGTATCGCCGCCACGCATAGGCTGCCACAAAGGGAATCGCCGCCACCGCAAAGGCGTTCAGCCTCAGCGCTTCGAGGACGTGGCCGTGCGAGAGTTGGTGCATCGCGCGCAATCCGCCGCAGCCCGGACACAGCAAGCCGGTGCACCGATAAAACCAGCACACCGGATAGAAGTGATATTCCACCGGATTGAAGAAGAACAACACCACACTCGCGCTTACAAAAAACATCACGCTGGCCAGCGCGAAGTGGCGCGACTTCGGACGCGCCGGCTCGATGCGCGGCGGCAGTTCCATCGCGCGGCTTTCAAGTTTGGCGGCGGACTGATTCACGGTTCAATGGAACGCGGCTTTCACTTCGGCGCGCGACAACACGACGAGCGCCCAGATTCCGGCGACGAGGTTGAGGCAGCAGCAACAGCCGTGACATGGGATCAACATGAGGATCGCCGTCGCCATCGCCAGCCCGTAGGTGCGCAGTCGCAACATCTGGATCGAGCCATACAGACAAAGCCCGGCGATCACCAGACCCACGGCGTTGGTGGGAATGCTGAAGGCGAAGTTCAATTTTTCCATGACCCGGTTGAAGTCCGGATCTTGATGTGGAAAGCGCGGCAGGTTCATCGGCACGAGCGACAAGAGAATTCCGAAGCCGGACGAAACAATATCGAGCGCCGAAAGCACGATCATGAAAATCGCCGGCACGCGCACTTGATCGGCGGCGGGCACGACGAAATGGGATGCAGCCGGCAACGTAGGCGGCGCGGTCGGCGGCGGCGGTTGCAGGAGCGCGGCGAGTTCGGGAATGTCCGCGAAGTTTTTCCAGTCCGTCGCGCCGGAGGCGAGCACCCGGGTCTGGGCGTTGACGCGATGGTCTGCCAGCCATTGCCGCATTTGTTCGAGGGAAACCGGCCCGTAGTCCCGGCCGTCAGCGCCGATGATTTTATACATGGTGGTGTGCGTGGTTCGTGTTCCGTGCTGCGTGAACTGTCGCGCGTAGTAAGCGCCGCAAATGGTGCGACGTCAAGTCCGCCGGCGCGCGGCCCGGAGGGCCGCAGCACGCGCGATCTCGTCGTGGCCTGTGAACGGAAGCCTCTCTCTTTGCGAACCGCTGCGGCCCGGAGAGCCGCGCGCCGTTTCAGCCGCGTGCCAGCGCCAGCAACTTGGCCGCTGCCTTGCCACTTTTGATGATTTGCTCCGCCAACTCCCAGCCCTCGCCAATCGAGCGCGCGCGACCGGCGACGAACAAAGCCGCGCCGGCATTCAGCAACACCGCATCACGCTTCGGCCCGCGATCCTCGCCAGACAGGATACGGCGGATGATGTTTGCATTCGCATCGCGATCGCCGCCGAGCAGATCATTCAGCGTGGCGGGTTGGATGGGAAAATTTTCCGGCGAAAGTTTGGAAACCGCGAACCCTCGATCCTGATAAAACTCCGCGACGGAGTTCTCACCGAGCGTGGAGAGTTCGTCGAAGCAGGCGTGTTGCGTGTTGCGTGTTGCGTCAAGTATGGCAGGACGCCTCGACGGTTGCTCGACGGAACATGGAACACGGAGCACGCTGCCACACACCACCATCCCGCGTCGCACGCCCAGCGATTGCAGGACGCGCGCGAGTGGCTCGCACAACTCCGGCCGCGGCACGCCCATCAATTGCGCCGTGGGCCGCGCGGGATTCAGCAGTGGGCCGAGGATGTTGAAGATGGTGCGCTGGCCGCGTTCGGCGCACAGCTTTCGCGCGGGCGCGATGTGCTTGAACGCGGGATGATAATTCGGCGCGAAGAAAAACGCGAAGTTGTGCTCCGCCAGTGACCGCGCGGCCTCGGCGGGCGAAAGATCAACGCGGATGCCGAGCGCTTCGAGTACGTCCGCGCTGCCGGACTTGGAGGTGATGGCGCGATTGCCGTGCTTGGCGACTTTCACGCCCGCCGCCGCGCAGACCAGCGCCACGGTGGTTGAGATGTTGAACGTGCCGAGGTGATCGCCGCCGGTGCCGCAGACATCAAGGATTTCACCCGCGCGGGTCTGTTCATCGAGCGGAGGCGTGATCGAGAGCGCGCGCAACTCTTGCGCGAAAAGGAAGATTTCCTCGTGCGTCTCGCCTTTCTTCGCCAGCTCAGTCAAGAAATCCGCCTTCACCGCTGCGGCGACGGATTCTGCCGTGAGTTGCTTCACCGCGTCGGCCACTTGGGTGGCAGTCAGCGGCTGGGAGCGGTTGAGTTGTTCAATCAGTTCCGGCAGCACGCGCGCAAGATATGCGCAATGAAAGCCGCACAAAATGGAAAAAATTTTCAAGGATTTCGCGGGTCGTGCGTCTATACTCGCAATTCGATATGGCAAAAAATGGAAATCGCGGCTGGATCAAATGGGTGATTGCGCTCGTGGTGCTCGCGGCGGCGGGCGTGGGCGCGTGGCTTTACAAGGACCACAAGGACGGCGAGATCGAGTATCAAAGCGTGAAAGTCCTGCGCGGCGACCTCACGCAAGTCGTCACCGCCACCGGCACGTTGAACCCCGTCATCAACGTCACCGTCGGCAGTCAAATCTCCGGCAACATCCAGAAACTTTTTGCGGACTTCAATTCGCCGGTGACTAACGGCCAGGTCATCGCGCAACTCGACGCCGCGACTTATCGGGCGAACGTGAGCACGGCCGCCGCCGATCTGGCCAACGCCAATGCCGCGTTGGAACTGGCGCAGGTCAACGCCCGGCGCTCCGGGGAATTGTTCAAGGACAAACTCATCTCGCAATCCGATTACGACACCACGATGGCCGCGTTGCACCAGGCCGAGGCGCAGGTGTTGAGCAAAACCGCCGCGCTCGACCGCGCGAAAGTGGACCTGTCGCGCTGTACGATTTACGCGCCGGTGGACGGCATGGTGATTTCCCGCAACGTGGACGTGGGCCAGACGGTGGCCGCGAGTTTGAGCGCGCCGACGCTCTTCATCATCGCGAACGACCTTTCCAAAATGCAAATTGACGCAAACGTGGCCGAGGCGGACGTCGGCGGCGTGCTAGTGGGTCAGGATGTGGAGTTCACGGTGGACGCGTATCCCATGCGAACCTTTCGCGGCAAGGTTGCCCAGGTCCGGAACGCGCCCATCACCGTGCAAAATGTGGTGACTTACGACACCGTGATCGAAGTTCACAATCCCGACCTGAAACTCAAACCCGGAATGACGGCGAACGTTTCCGTCGTCATCGCGCGGCGTGAAGGTACGTTAAAAATCGCGAACGCGGCTTTACGCTTTCGTCCACCGGACGCGACCAAATCTTCCAGTACAACGAACGCAGCGCCGCAGTCCCCGGCGCAAGGCGGAACTCGAGGGCTTGGCGGCGGCGGGGAAGGCGGTGGTCGTCGCGGCGGAGGCGAGGGCGGCGGCAGACAGGGCGGCGGACGACCGCAAGGCGAACATCAGCCAGTCCGTACGGTTTTCACTTTGGCCACAGACGATACAGCGCCAAAGGGAGACCCGAAGTTGAAGCCCGTTCAAATCAAGACCGGAATCAGCGACGGAATTTTCACCGAAATCATCGAGGGCTTGAACGAAGGCGATGCGGTCGTGACGAGCGCGACGCAACCTGGCGCCGCCACAGTGCAACCCCAGAGCAATCCGTTTGGCGGGCCGGGCGGCTTCCGCCGGTTCTAACCTTGTGGCCCGATGAATCCGGTCATCCAACTCGACGACCTGCACAAGACTTACCAGACCGGCGAGGTCGAGGTGAAGGCGGTGCGCGGCGTGACGCTGCAAATTCAACCCGGCGAATTTGTGGCGCTGATGGGCGCGAGCGGCTCGGGCAAATCCACGTTGATGAACACGCTCGGTTGTCTCGATCATCCGACGGCGGGAAAATATCTCCTCGATGGCGTGGACGTTTCGCAACTCGACGGCGACGAGCGCGCCGACATCCGGAACCGGAAAATCGGTTTCATCTTTCAAGGCTTCAACCTGCTCGCGCGCACCTCTGCGCTGGAGAACACCGAGTTGCCGATGCTCTATCAACGTCATCGCATCGCGGGCCCCGAACGCCACACCCATGCGCTGCGCGCTCTGGAGACCGTGGGCCTCGCCCAGCGCGCAGATCATCATCCCAACCAGCTTTCCGGCGGCCAGCAACAACGCGTGGCCATCGCCCGCGCGCTCGTGAATCAACCCGCGCTCCTGCTGGCGGACGAACCCACGGGCAATCTTGACAGCCAGACGAGCATCGAGATCATGGGCGTCTTCCAAAAGCTCAACGACGCCGGCATCACCATCGTGATGGTGACGCACGAACTCGACATTGCGAGTTACACGAAGCGAAACATCATCCTGCGCGACGGAAAAGTTTTGAGCGACACGCCCGTTACCCGGCGGCTCAATGCCGAGCACGAGCTGGCGAAATTGAAGCAGGCCCAGGCGGAAGTGAAGCTGGCGTGAAACTGATGAAGCCAACATTCAACCTTCAACCTTCAACGCCCAACACCCGGCGAATCCGTTTTTCGAACCTTCGGAGTTCAGCGTTGCATGTTGAATGTTGAATGTTCCCTACTAAACCCCGATGAGACTCCTCGCCACCATTCGTCTCGCCATCCGCGCGCTGCGACGCAACAAAATGCGTTCCGTGCTCACGATGCTCGGCATCATCATCGGCGTCGGCTCGGTCATCGCCGCCGTCAGCATCACCACGGGCGCGACGAAGCAGGTCGAGGATCGCGTCTCGGCGCTAGGGCAGAACGTGGTCACGGTTTTCTCCGGCAGTTTCACCAGTGGCGGCGCGCGCGGCGGCTGGGGCGGCGCGCCCACGCTGACCATCGAAGATGCGCAAGCGATCAAGGCTGAGGTCGCAAACGTCGTCGCCGTCAGTCCCGAAGTGCGCGACCGCAACCAGGTCCTCGCCAACGGTCTGAACTGGAACACAATGATTCTCGGCGAAGGCCCGGACTATCCGCAAATCCGCAGTTGGAGTGTCGGAGACGGCGCCATGTTCACGGACGCCGACGTGCGCGGCGTTTCCAAGGTGGCGGTCGTCGGCAAAACCATCGTGGACCAATTATTTCCAAGCGAGGACCCGGTCGGGCAGACCATTCGCATCCGCGACATTCCCTTTAAGATCGTCGGCGTGCTTGCGCCGAAGGGCTTCAATCTTTTCGGCCAGGACCAGGACGACACCGTGGTGATTCCCTACACGAGCCACATGCGGCGCGTTTCCAAGCGCACGTTCGTGAATTCGATTCTTGTCCAATGCAGTACCGCTGACGCAATCACCCGGGTGCAACAAGACATCACGGATTTGCTGCTGCAACGTCGGCGTGGCAAGGAACAGGATTTCACCGTGCGCACCCAACTCGAAGTCGCGCAGGCCATGACCGCCACGTCGAAGACCATGTCCGTGCTGCTCGGCGCGATTGCCAGCGTTTCGCTCATCGTCGGCGGCATCGGCATCATGAACATCATGCTCGTGAGTGTGACCGAGCGGACGCGCGAGATCGGCATCCGCATGGCCGTGGGCGCGCGCGCGGGCGACATCCTCGTGCAGTTCCTCGTCGAAGCGGTGACCCTCAGCGCGATTGGCGGACTCTTCGGGATTTGTCTGGGCATGGCGACGGCACACATCGTCGCGAGTTCCACCGGCTGGCCGACGCTCACACCGGTTTCGTGGATTGTGATCGCGGCCTTCTCCAGCGCCATCGTCGGGATCATCTCCGGCTTTTATCCGGCGTGGAAGGCTTCTCAACTCGACCCGATTGAGGCGCTGCGTTACGAGTGAAGACGGAACATTCAACATTCAACGCCGAACATCCAAGTCCGACTCCGCGTGTCAGCTTCGGCGTTGGACGTTGAATGTTGAATATTGAATGTTCCCCCGCTTAACTTTTCAGAAATGAAGTCCGAGGTTCTCGCAACCCACACGGCCGCGCTCTTCGCCGTGGCGGTGAAACGCGCGGCTGACTTGCTGCGCGCGGGCGAAGTCGTGGCGCTGCCCACCGAAACCGTTTACGGCCTCGCCGCGAACGCGTTGAACGGGGAAGCGGTCGCGAAAATTTACGAAGTCAAAGGCCGGCCCGCGCACAATCCCATCATCGTTCACGTTTCCGATTTAGCGATGGCGCAGCGGTGCGTGGCGCAGTGGCCGGAAGTTGCGACCGATCTCGCAAAATCTTTCTGGCCTGGTCCGCTCACGTTGGTGCTGCCGCGCGCGAAGGAAATTCCCGACATCGTTACTGCCGGCGGCGAAACCGTCGGGGTGCGCTGGCCGAGCCATCCGTTCATTCAAGCCGTGATTCGCGAGTGCGGTTTTCCGCTCGCCGCGCCGAGCGCGAATTTGTCGAACCAGATTTCGCCCACGAACGCCGAGCATGTTCGCAAAACGCTGGCGGGAAAAATTCCGCTCATCGTGGACGGCGGGCAATCGCAAGTCGGCATCGAAAGCACGGTGATTGATCTCACCAGCGAACCGCCGACGGTCTTGCGCCCGGGAATGATTCACCACGAATCGTTGATCGCGGTGACTGGCGACTTGTTGAGTCACGAACGCAAAAAGCTCGGCGGTGAAACGCTGCGCAGTCCGGGATTGTTGAAAAAACATTACGCGCCGAAGGCGAAGCTGGTGCTGGCGGCATGGCGCGACTCTGCCGATTTCAACTCTCAACTCTCAACCCTCAACTCTCAACTCTCCCACACCCACATCATCGCCCATTCGCACATTCCGCCAGCGGACCGCGTGGCCGGCGTGAGCGTGATTCCGCATGACGCCGAGGCGTTCGCGCGCGCGATCTACGCGGAGTTGCATCGCTGCGACGAGGCGGGCGCGGAGTTGATCGTGGTCGAGGCGCTGCCAGAAAGTCCTGAATGGCGTGCCATCGCGGATCGTCTCACTCGTGCCGCAGCCGCGTAGCCCGTGAATTTCCGGGCAACGGTTTATTTGACGAATGACGGCACTTAGCCCAATCTTCAATCCCATGAGAAGTTTCCGCATCCTGATCCTGACTCTCTGTCTCACCGCTACCCTCGCACCGTCGGCCCGCGCGCAGAAGCAGCGCGAGCTTTCCCTCGAAGAGTGCATCACCATTGCGCTCCAGCACAATTTCAGCGTGCGCATCGCGCGCTTCAATCCGGAGATCGCGCGCTACGCTTTGTCCTCGTCGTACGGCGGCTACGATCCGATTTTCTTTTTCAAGGGCCAGCACGATTACAACCTCTCGCCCGGCGGCGTGGATACGCAGGGCCGTTCCTACTCGGGCACGGAGACGGATACGGACAAATTCAACACCGGCATCCAAGGGTTGCTGCCGTGGGGAATGACTTACAGTCTCGGCGGCAGTGTTTCGGATCAATGGGGACACCGCCCCGACACCATTAACGATCTCAGCAGCGCGACCTTGGTGACGAACACTTTGTTCCAACCCGATGGAACACAGTTCCAATATCTCAGCACCAACTACAGCACGATCACAATCAAGTCCCCGTTTGAAACCACCGCCGGCCAGGTGGGTTTCCTGGAATTGCGCCAGCCGTTGCTCAAGGATTTCTGGATTGACGCCACGCGGGTCCAGATTTTCGTCAACAAACAGGAATTGAAATCGAAGGAACTCAGCTTGCGCGGCCAGATCATGACCACGATCACCGACGTCGAGCGCGCTTACTACAACCTGATCTTCGCGCAGGAAAACGTGAAGGTGCAGCAGAAAGCCGTGGAACTGGCCGAACGGCTCGTCGCGGAAAACAAACGCCGCGTCGAAGTCGGCGCCATGGCGCCGTTGGATGAAAAACAGGCCGAGTCGCAAGCCGCCGCCAGCCGCGCGGATTTGCTGGGCGCCCTCGGCGACCAGGGCACGGCGGAGCGCGTGTTGAAAAACCTGTTGAGCGACGACTACAAGAAGAACTGGATGGACGCGGCGCTGTCGCCGACGGAAAAACTCGTGGCGCTGCCGCAGAAGTATGATTTGCAGGACAGTTGGCGCATCGGTCTGGCGCAGCGGCCGGATTTTCTCGCGCTCAAACTCGGCCTGGCCGAGCAAGACTACCGCGTGCGGTTTCAAAAGAATCAGTTGTATCCGGCGGTGGACTTGATCGGCGCCTACGGCTACAACGCCTCCGGCCAGGAATACAGCGACGCCTTCGGCCAGTTCCGCCGCGGCGACAATCCGTTCTACTCCTTCGGCGCGCAACTCACCATCCCGCTGAGCCAGCAATCCACGCGTAACAACCTGAAGGCCGCCAAGGCCGGGCGTCAGCAACTCGACTTGCAGGTGAAGGCGCTGGAGCAAACCATCATCGTCGGCATCGAAGACGCCATCGCCGTGGCGAATACCAGTTTCGCGCGCGTCGGCGCGACGCGCGAAGCGCGGCTCTACGCCGAAGCCGCACTCGATGCCGAGCAAAAGAAACTTGAAAGCGGCAAAAGCACGAGCTTCGAGGTGCTGCGCCTGCAACGCGATCTCACCCAGGCGCGTTCGACGGAAATCCGCGCCCTTGCGGACTACAACATCGCGCTCGCCGCGGTGGCCTTCAACGAAGGCACGACCCTCGAACGCCGCCACGTGGACTTGAAGGCCAAATGATTTTCGGCTGGCCTTTGTGCGGGATTCGGCCTGGCGGCGCGTGAAAATACTCGCCTCACGGAAAATTTAATGCCGCGCCCTACTCAAGAGTGCTGACTGTCTGATTTGCAAATCCCCTCCTTGCCAACGAATACTTAACCGCCCGTCGCTCCGATTCCGTCGCGCCGGGAATCACTTCCGGGCCGTAGGTGAATTCATGCTCGAATTTCAGTCCAGCTTTTTGCATCACACGTTGCGAGGCGAGATTCACCGCGAGCGTGCGCGCGGAAATTTTCTCGTAGCCCCATTCGCGAAAAGCTTTTTCGATCAATGCGCGCGCGCCTTCGGTCGCCAGCCCGCGTCCCCATGCGCTGCGGGCGAGGCGATAGCCCAGTTCCATTTCCTCCGGCGTGATCTTGTCCGGGCGCAGATGAAACCAGCCGATGAATTCGCCGCCCGCGCGCAGATGCGCCGCCCAGAAACCGCGCGGCGGCCGTTGCCCCTGCCAGGACAACATGCGCGGCAGATAGACTTGCAGGAAAGTTTCACGCGGCGTCGGCACGCCTTGCGAGATGAAGCGCATCACTTCGGGATCGCTGTCGAGTTGGAAGATCAGGTCCGCGTCGTCGGCGCAAAGTTCGCGCAGGAACATCCGCGCGGTTTCGAGCAGGATGCCGGGCGGGTTCATGGGGCGAGCGCGAGCCGCAGGCAGACGGCTTCCTGATCGTTGCGCGTGAGCAGCAGGTCGTCCGCGAGCGCGAGCGGATTCCAGGTCTTGGAAGTGAACACCGGAAAGCGCGCGAGCGGTTGCGGCGTGGTGGGCGTGGGTTTCAACAGCAGCAATTCGCCGGCTTCCGACATGAGCAGATAAAGCCCGCCCACGAGCAAGCCCTGCCCGTGACCGTAGCGGCCTTCTTTCCAGCGTTGCGAGCCGTCCTTCAAATCCACACAAGCAAAGATGCCGTCGTCCAGGCCGTAGAGAAAACCATCGCGCGCGAAGAGGTGGCCGAACTTGGATTTCATGCGCGTGGATTTCCAGATCAGTTTCGCGGAGAATTTGCCCAAATCGTCGCGCGAAATTTCCAGCAACTCCGCGCCCACGCCGTAGCCGCTGGAAAAAAGCACGTGCCGCGCATCCACGAGCAGCGGCGTGGAGCAGACGACGTTGCCATTGCCCCACGGACTTTCCCACAGCGTCGCGCCGGTGAGCGGATCGTGCGCGGACACGGAGCTGTCATTGAAGGCCACGATTTGAGTCGCGCCCGCGAGTTCCGCCAGCAGCGGCGAGGCGTAACCGGGATTCACCGCGCCGGCGGACCACGCGGGCGTGCCGTCCGCGAGATGATACGCGTGCAAGGAGCGCCGGCCCTGTTCGCCGCCATGCACGATGACCAGATCGTTCGCCACGAGCGGCGAACTGGCGCAGCCCCATTGCGGAATCTTCCCGCCGCTGTCGTGCACCACGTTGCGCGTCCAGAGCAACCCGCCGGTTTCGAGATCGAGACAGTTCAGGAGGCCGCTCGCGCCGAGTGTGAAAACGTGATTGCTGACGATGGTGGGCGTGGTGCGCGGGCCTTCGCCGGCGATGGTGGTTTGATAGCGCGCGGTGTCGGCGTGAAACCAAAGCTGGCGGCCGCCGCTGAGTTCGTAGGCCACGACACATTCTTCCGGCCCGCGTTGCTCAAGGGTGATGGCGGTTTCACCCGCGATGGCGAAACCCGACCACGCCGCGCCGACTTTTTGCCGCCAGAGAATTTGCGGAGGATGTTTTTCCCAATCCGTCGCCAAAGCCGGTCCCGGGAAAACGCCGTTGCGTTGCGGGCCGAGAAATTGCGGGAAGGCATACGGCGCGGCGGAATCGGTGCTGCGCGCGGGAACGGGGGCGTTGGTTTTGGCGAGTGGCAATTCGCGATGCTTCGTCCAGCGGAACTCGATGATGGGCATCAAATCGCCACTCATGCCGCGCAGGTGAAAACACGCGAGGCCGAGCAGACCCAAGCCGGCGAGGCTGAACGTCACGCCGAGGCGCAGACGCTTCGGCGCGCGGGAGAGGAACGTCCACCACAGCAGCAGCGCCACGCCAGCAATGATCACGATCTTGTAGCTGAGGAGATTGCGCTGTTGAAACGGCCATTCAGTTTGCAGGCGCGTCCAGGCGAGGGCCGCGAGCGCGAGCGCGACGAGGCCGAGACCCGGCCACCAGCGAATTTTTCCGGCGACCGCGGGCTTGGGTTTTTCTGATTCAGACACGACGCGGGCAGCTTGGCGGAAGCGCGCGCGAAACTCAAACGCGGAGCGGGCGGATGACCGGTGGACTTCGCTTTCAATCGCGGCTAAATTCCCGCCAAACCAAACGAAAGGCCAATCATGATGACCCGACGCCGTGCGCTCCAGACCACCGCCCTCCTCACCGCCGCCGCCACCGCGCCGGTTGCGTTCGGGCAACCCGATGTTGTGCCAAAACAGAAACAGACGTTGATCTCCACCGCGCCCGCGCCGTTCAAGCTGCCGCCGCTGCCGTATGCCGTGGATGCGCTCGAACCGCACCTTGACGCGCGCACGATGGAGATTCATCACGACCGCCATCACCAGGCTTACGTGGATAATCTCAACAAGGCCGTCGCGGAATTTCCCGAGATGGGCAAGGAGCCGGTCGAAGTGTTACTGATGAACTTGAATTCTGCGGTGCCGGAAAAAGTTCGCGCGGCCATTCGCAATCACGGCGGCGGGCATTACAACCACTCGCTCTTCTGGCAGACGATGAAAAAAGACGGTGGCGGCGAACCAAAAGGCGAGCTTAAAAAATCTTTGGACAAATTCGATGGCGGTTTTGACGGATTCAAAAAGGCGTTTGGTGATATGGCGGGAAAAGTTTTCGGCAGCGGATGGGTTTGGTTGGTAATGATGCCCGACAAAAGCCTCGGAGTGACAGCGCGCCCTAACCAAGATTCGCCAATCTCGGATAAAAGCGGTGGCAAGACAATCGTGCCGCTCCTCGGTTTGGATGTCTGGGAGCACGCCTACTATCTCAAATATCAGAACAAGCGCGCCGACTACGTCGCCGCATGGTGGAACGTGGTGAACTGGGACTTCGTGGCCGAGCGATTCGCCCGCCGCGGATAAACTTTTCGAGCAAGCCGGCCGGCGCAATGAGGAAATGGTCTCGGAGCACGGCTGCGCCCTCCTGCGATGAGGGCGAGGAGGGGAATCACCGGACGGGCGGCGGCGCGGCGGTCGGGATTTTTGCCGGACGGAACAGGAAGAAAAGCACGGCCATGCCCGGAAGACTCACGTCCACGGCGAACGGGCGGCCATCCCATTTCTGCGGCAGGGTTTTCAACGGTTCGGGATTGCCCGCGCCGTCGCCGCCGTAACGTTTGGCGTTGGTATTGAGCGCTTCGATCCACTCGCCTTCGAGCGGCGATCCGACGCGGTATTTTTCGCGCTGCACGGGAGTCAGGTTGGCCACGACGAGGAGCAGTTCGCCGGGCTTGGTGCCGTAGCGCACGAAACTGATGACGCTGTTGTCGCCGTCGTTGCTGTTGATCCACTGGAAGCTTTGATGATCGTAATCGGATTCCGGAAGGAAACTGTGCTGCGTGTAAAAGCGGTTGAGATCGGTGACGAGCAACCGCACGCCTTCGTGATCAATGAACTGGCAGAGATGCCAGTCGAGACTTTTGTCGTAGGACCATTCGGCGGACTGGCCGAAC
>SCTL01000136.1 GCA_004297495.1 Verrucomicrobiota bacterium | reverse complement strand
CGAAGGCAGTTTCGGGCGATGATCCGATGGCGGCGATTGTGGACCTGGTTGCTGACTACTGGGCGCGCACGGATCAAACACTGTTGCTCTCCAGTCTGAAGGGCATCTTCGCCGCGGCCTCGATGGCGGGCAACAAGCTGGCTATCGCGAGCGAAACGGTCGCGGGCCAATCCGCCGTCACGCGTCTCAACGGCGCGACGTTCGTGGATGCGACGGTGAAGCTCGGTGATCGCGGTGACCGGCTCGTGGCAATTGCGATGCACTCGGCCACCGAGGCGGCGTTGCGCAAGCTGGACTTGATTGACTTCATCCCCGACAGCGAGGGCAAGGCTCAGATCAAGACGTTCCAGGGCCGGCGCGTGATCGTGGACGACGGCATGCCAGTGCGCGCGGGCACGACGGATGGTCAGGTTTACACGAGTTACCTGTTCGGTCCGGGCGCGTTTGGCAAGGGCGCTGCCGCGCTGGGTTCCGCGCCGTTGCAGGGCGGGTTCGGCACGGAGGGCGTTGAGATTGCGCGCGTCGCTCTCGACAGCGACACGGTGCTGATCAATCGGCGGCGTTACATCCTGCATCCGCGCGGCGTGAAGTTCAATTCAGCGGCGGTCGCTGGCGACAGCCCGACCAATGCGGAACTGGAGAACGGCGCAAACTGGACGCGGGTGTTTGAGAACAAGAACGTCCGCATCGTTGCCATCGAACATAATAACTAACTGCGTTTCACCAACTGCACCTGCCAAGGAGGTTGGGGCGGGGCACGACGAAAGTCGCGCTCCGCCAATTGAAAGAACCGAAAACATGAATCGTTACTTCGCAATTTTTCACGGACTGAATCCAGCCGCGCCGTGGGGCGTGGCGTGCGAGCGCGAGTTTGGTTCGCCGAAGATCGAGTTGCTGATGCTGTGTCGAACGGAGAAGGACGCGGCGCAATTCGCAACCATCACGAGCTTGGGTCACGAACTGAAATCGTTCCGCGACGAGAAGGTCGCGGCGAGCGAAACGAAGGGAGCGCGCTGATGCACTCGCTCTATCCCATTATCCGGCGCAAGCGGCGTCCGCTCATCGAGGAGAAAGCTGAAACGCTGAAGACTGAAATGCTGAAATCGGCAGACGCAGCGGCGGAGCAAACTGAAATCGTCGAAGCGCCGCACGCTCCAGTCGAACCAGAAACATCGCGTGACGAAGCAACCGACAATTAACCGGCGCGCGTGGCTGGCGACTTGGCTGCAAGAGCGGCGACGTGGGCGACAGGCGCAGACAGTCGAGGCGATGCCGCCGACAGGAAATCTCCGGTTGTGGCTGGCGCCGGATTTCCTGACCGAAGCCGCGCAAGCGGAAGTCCAGCACTGGCCCGACCTGAGCGCGTTCGGGAATGATTTGGAGCAGCATCCATTTGCGGCGGCTTATCCGATTCGCTCGAACCAAAATTACAATGGCTACCAGGGCATGAGGTTTTCGCGCCCAGGCGACGACGGTGACGTGGTGGGCGGACTGATGTCGTTGTCGTCCGTTTGGTCGGGCGCCGAGCCGAGATCGTTTTACGTGGTATATGCCATCAACGACGACTACGGCTACGGCAGCTATGACCGCGATGTGGGAAATGATTATCCCTGCCATATCGCCGGCCAGTCGTCGCCATCGGAGGAATTGCGTTGGTTCGTGTTGATGGAGCGGCCCGACGTCACCGAGTTTGGTTGTCCTTACTGCGCCGGCTACGGCGTGCCGGCTGATTTTGGGTTTGGCTACGGTCAAACCTTTTATCAACCGCGGCTGGCTGTAATCACTTTCGATGGATCGCACGCGCGCGGCTACTTCAACAAGTCGCTGAACGCGACACACGCGCGGGCCTACAACACCGGCGCGGTCCCGCTGACGATGGGTTGTTCCTACGACGGTGGGGAATTCTTCTTCGGTGACGTGCTGGAAGTGCTCGCCTACGGCGGCGCGCATGACGATCTCACGCGCGGCTCAATCGAAGATTACTTGGTGAACAAATACGGCATTGAATTATGAACATCACACTCAACATTCCCGACGCGGCGGCGGCGGACATCGTGGACGGCATCTGCAACGCGACGGGCTGGACCGTCGAGAGCGGCAAGACTAAACCGCAATGGGCGAAAGAAAAAGTCGCGCTGTGGATCAAGGAGACGGCAAAGCGCGGTTTGCTGCGCAAAAGCCAGACGACCATCGGCGGCGCGATTGATCCCGTAGCCATCACCTGAGTATGGCGCTCGTCCTGGTAAAAGAAGATGGGTTCGGTCGGAGCGATGCCAACGCTTACGCAAACGCGGCGGATGGTGACGCGTATCACGACGGACATCTCTACGCCGACCCGTGGCAGGCCGCGACACTCACCCGCAAGGAAATGGCGCTCGTGATGGCGACGCGTCTGATTGATGCGCAGTTTCAGTTCGGTGGCGGGCGGACGAAAGAGACGCAAGCGCTACAATGGCCGCGCGAGGAGTGCCATGACCCGGATGCGGACGGTTGGGGTGGCGGAACGGTAGCGAGCAACGTGGTGCCGAAGTCGGTGATTGAAGCCACATGTGAGATGGCGCGTGAGTTGTTGGTGACCGACCGCACCGCGTCGCCTGCTGGCGAGGGTTTGAAATACGAGAACGTCGGCACGACGCAGACCGGTTACGACAAGAGCGACACGCGTCCGATTATTTCACACGTCGCGCAAGCGATGCTCTCAAAATATGGCTTCCCACTGAATCGCAAAGGCGGCGTGGTGCGGTTGGTGCGGAGTTGAAACACGAATGAACACGAATATGAATGCGAACGAATTTCTCCAGGCGGTGGACCATGCCGCCGGCATGAATGATCGCTGGTTGTTTCTCGCGGCGTTCTGCCTGTTGTTGCTTTTGTGTGGGGCTGTCATTTACTGGCTCGTGAAACAGCTTCAGGCGGTCATCGCTGATCACAAGGAGTTGCGCAACGAACATCACGCCGCGCTCGCCGAGATTATCGCCGCTCAGAACGAGACGGCGATGAAACTGGCCGTCTGTCTCGACCGAAATTCGCAAGCGCTCCAGGAGTGCGCGTTCGAGCTGCGCCGATTTCAGGAAAGTGCGTGCCGCACGGGCCAATGATTTTATGAAGAAGGTGATTCTACTCATATCCGTGGTGGCCTTGGCCGGCTGCGCAACAAAACCGCTCAAGGGCGGCAAGGCCACCATGAACAGCAAGCCGAGTGGCGGCGTTGAACAAACTGTTGTGCAATCCGACAACCCGGCGGCCGTCTCGCGACAGGATCAAGAAACCGTGCGGACGCGCAGCTACACTTTGCCGATTGGATCGCGCTTGGAAGAAACGCGCGTGTTGGCGAACGAGGCGGGTGCGCTGATGACGAATCTGCAAGCCGTGGTAATCAGCGCGCCGATGCCGGTGGTTGAACGTGAAGAGACGCGAGCCAAGACTGAGCTTGGCGCGGCTCAAAAGGATTCGGCGCGCGAACTTGGAGCAAAGCTGGCGAGCCTCAAGGGAATTGTGTGGATCGGAGCCGTCATGTTTATTTTCGGACTCGCCTCGTTCTTCTACCCGCCACTGCGTGTCATCATCGGCAGTGTGACGACGAGCGCGGCAATCTGTACGGGCGGTTTGGCGTTGATGGTGTTGCCAACTTTGGTGGTGGGGAATGAGCTCGTAATTTTGGCCGGCGTCGCCATGGCAGTCGGCCTTTGGTTTCTCGCGCACCGGCATGGGCAGCTTCGTGGTTGGGTGGCTGCGGCCAAGAGCGTGACTGAAACCAAGCAAGGAGATTTATGAATGATGTTATGAGGCAAACGACCAGGCTAACCAATGTGGCGAGAGATCTGCCGGCGCAAATGGCCGAACGGGAGGGTGTTTTGCCGGTCTGGGTCCGGGCACCCAAACGTGGGCATGAGTTCTATTCCGGCTGTTCCCGGCCGAAGCTTTACGAATGGGCGGGCAAAAACTATATCCGGTCCGTCTCCATCCGCGAACCTGGACGGATCAAAGGTGTCCGCCTTTTTCATCTGGCCAGCATCCTGGCCTTCATCGAAGAGTGTGAAAAAGAATCGAAAGCTGCCCTCAACTGACACCGGCAAACAACCCCGAACAAGGGTGGATTTGTTGCCACTAGGTGTTGCCACTAGCCCCAAAAACTCATAAAACCATTAAAAAATAAAATGGCGGAGAGAGGGGGATTCGAACCCCCGATACGCTTTTAAGACGTATACCGGTTTAGCAAACCAGCGCCTTCAGCCACTCGGCCATCTCTCCGTGGAAGGGCTGCCGGCGAAACCGGAGCCACCATCCGCGATCAAGCATAAGCAGCGCGCCGTCGCAGTCAAGGTTCGAGCCGGGAAGTTTTCCACGCCTCACGCGCCATTGCTCGAATCCATCTGCCGCGCCGTGCGACGGAATTCCGCCGGCGTCTTCTTGAGACGCGCCCGGAAAACCGCGCCCATGTATTCCTGATGGCTGAATCCGCATTGTTCCGCGATATCCAGCAGCGGAAAATCGGTCTCGCCCAACAGGTGGCAGGCGCGGCGGATGCGCACGTTCATAATTTCGTCGTGGATGGTTTTTCCGAATTGCTGACGGAATCGGCGTTGCAAAACGCTGCGTGAAAGCCCGGCGCGCGCGGCGACGTCATCCACGCTGATACCCAGACAGGCGTTCTCCCGGATCACGCTCACAGCCTTGGCGAGATTCTGGTCCCGGATCGCGAGCGTGTCGGAGGATTGCCGGGTCTTGACCGATCCCGAACTGACAAAAATCGGTTGCGCCGGAGCGCGCTCGCCGGCCATCAACCGATCCAGCAAGCCCGCCGCGCGATATCCCACTTGCGCGTGCGCCGGCCAGACGCTGGAAAGCGAAGGGATCGCGATCTCACACAACGGCTCGTCATTGTCCACGCCCACCACGGCCACTTCGTCCGGCACCGCCACGCCCGCGCGACGGCAGGCTTCGAGCAAATGGATGCCTTTCTGATCGCTGCAAACCATCACCCCGGCCGGTTTAGGCAGTTTCACAATCCAGCGCACGAGCACATCGGCGCGCTTTTCCCAGTGCCGGTCCATTTGCGAGAAATGCGTCTCCTCGAAAACCGAAAGTTGAAAACCGGCTTTGGACAGAAAGTCTCCGCAGGCATCGCGCCGCCGCTCGGACCAATTGACGCCCGTGATTCCAAAAAAGCCAAAATTGCGAAACCCGCGATCCAGCAAATGTTCCACCGCAAGCCGGGCGATCTCGCGATCATCCACGTGCACCAAGGGAATTCCAGTTTCGGGAATGATCCCCAGAGCATCCACCACGGGAATTCCGCGGCGCAAAAGCAACTCGGCGACCTTCGGGCTATGCACGCGGGCAATGATGCCGTCGCCCTCCCACGTTTTGAGCCACTCGGGCGGCTCGTCCTGAAACAACCTTGGCTCATGAAAGAGCGCCCACCGGTGATGCTCGCGAAT
>SCTL01000135.1 GCA_004297495.1 Verrucomicrobiota bacterium | reverse complement strand
GGCATCAGGCCGCGCGGTCCGAGCACTTTGCCGAGCTTGCGGACTTCGACCATCGCTTCCGGCGTCGCGACCGCGACATCGAAATCAGACCAGCCACCATTGCACTTGGCGATCATATCTTCAAATCCGACAAACTCCGCACCGGCGGCCTTGGCCGCATCGGCCGCCGCGCCGCTCCGGGCAAACACGAGCACGCGGACGGTTTTGCCGCTGCCGTGCGGGAGCGGGACGGTGCCGCGCACCATCTGGTCGGACTGCTTCGGGTCCACGCCGAGGCGGAACGCGAGGTCCACGGTTTCGTTGAATTTCGCTTTCGGGAATTTGCTCAGAACGCCGACGGCGTCCTTGAGCGCGTACGCCTTCGCGGCGTCCACTTGTTCGAGCGCTTTTTTGTATCGTTTACTTGGCATGTTATTGAGCGGTGCAAGCGAGTCTTTAACAACTCTCCCGCGTTTTGGTTTCGTTAGCCGACAACTTCGATGCCCATGCTGCGGGCTGTGCCGGAAATTACGCGGAACGCCGCCTCTTCGTTGGTGGCGTTCATGTCTTTCAATTTCAACTTCACGATGTCGAGCACCTGCTTGCGCGTGACCTTGCCGACCTTGTCCTTGTTCGGCGTGGCCGAGCCGGCGGTGATGCCCGCGGCTTTCTTCAACAGAATCGAAGCCGGCGGCGACTTGGTGATGAACGTGAAAGACTTGTCCTGGTAAACCGTGATAACGACGGGGATCACGAGGCCTGCGTCGTTTTTGGTGACGGCGTTAAATTCTTTGCAGAACGCCATGATGTTCACGCCGTGCTGGCCGAGCGCCGGGCCGACGGGCGGCGCCGGATTCGCCTGACCGGCGGGAATCTGCAACTTGATTTGTCCTACTGCTTTCTTTGCCATACAAATTATTCTTCGATCTTAATCTTAATCTTTTTCTTAATCCTAATCCCGCTCGAATCTTGGATTAAGATTACGAGTAAGATTAGGATTAAGAGTCAATCAACCCTTCTCGACCTGCCAGTATTCGAGTTCCACCGGCGTGTTACGGCCGAAAATGTTCACTGAAACTTTCAACTTGCCGCGCTCGGCGTCCACTTCTTCGATCACACCGCCGAAATTCAGAAACGGTCCGTTGTTGATCTTGATCGTTTCGCCGACCGCAAAATCTATCTTCGGACGCTCGGTTTCTTCCGAGGCCGAAATCTGCACCTTGATCTGCTCGACCTCATCGGTCGGCGTCGGCGTCGGCGGGTCGGTCAGGAAGCCGATCACGCCCTGCGTTTCGCGGATGAAATACCACGGCTGCTCGATGACGCGCTTGTCATCGTCGAGCAGAACCATGTCCACGAACACGTAGCCGGGCCACAGCTTGCGCGTGGAGACGGTCTTCTTCTGGTTGCGGACCTCGACGACCTTTTCCATCGGAACGAGGACTTCTTTGATATAGTCCTGCATTTCCTCGGCTTTGAGGCGTTTCTCGATGCTGTCCTTGACCTTTTGCTCCTGGCCGGAAAGCGTCTGGATGACGAACCACTGGCTGCGCATACTAGAGTTTGAAAAAGATCAGGAACAACAATTGGTCCACACCCACGGTGAAGACACTCAACAAAACGACCGAGATCAGCACGACAACGGTCGAGCCTTTCAATTCATCCCAGCTCGGCCAGGTGCATTTGCGCAACTCCTCGCGGGTTTGCGCCACGTAATCGCGGATGCGTTGGATCTGGCCCTGCCACCAAAGCAGGCCAAACACAACTCCAACCACCACGATCCAAATCAAAATTTTTGTCATTGCTTCACCAAATTCTTCCTGGCGGAGAGGGAGGGATTCGAACCCCCGTTCGGCTCACGCCGAAAGCGGTTTTCAAGACCGCCGCGATAGACCACTCTGCCACCTCTCCAAACCGGACTGGCACGGCGTGTAGGACTTGAACCTACAACCAACGGTTTTGGAGACCGCTACTCTACCAATTGAGCTAACGCCGTACTCACACCGTTTCCTGTCCGTTCGGAACAGGCGACGGCGGGACGCGAAGTTTGCTCCGCGTCCCGCCTGAGAACCTTACGCGACGATCTCGCTGATACGACCCGCGCCAATCGTGCGGCCACCTTCGCGAATCGCGAAGCGCTGGCCTTTTTCCATGGCCACGGGCGCGATCAGCGTGATTTCCACGGAGACATTGTCACCGGGCATCACCATTTCCACGCCCGTGGGCAACGCCACCGTGCCGGTCACGTCCGACGTGCGGAAGTAGAATTGAGGACGATAGTTCGTGAAGAACGGCGTGTGACGGCCACCCTCATCTTTCGAGAGCACGTACACTTCCGCCTTGAACTTCGTGTGCGGCGTGATCGAACCGGGCTTGGCCAGCACCATGCCGCGTTCCACGTCTTCCTTCTTCGTGCCGCGCAGCAATACTCCGACGTTGTCACCGGCGTTCGCGGAATCGAGCAGCTTGCGGAACATTTCGATGTCCGTCGCCACCGTCTTGCGCGTGTCCTTCAAGCCGACGATTTCAACTTCGGACATCTTGTTCAACACACCGCGTTCCACGCGACCGGTCACGACCGTGCCGCGACCTTCGATGTTGAAGACGTCTTCGACGCACATCAGGAACGGCTTGTCCACTTCGCGCACCGGGTCAGGGATGAAAGTGTCCAGCGCTTCAAGCAAATCCGCAATGGCCTTCTCGCCCTCGGGCTGGCCCGCGAGCGCGGCCGTCGCGGAAGCGCGAATGATCGGCGTCTTGTCGCCGGGGAAACCATACTTGGTGAGCAGATCGCGAATTTCCATCTCGATCAACTCAAGCAGGTCGGCGTCCGCGAGGTCCACCTTGTTCAGGCAAACCACGATGCTCGGCACGCCGACCTGGCGGGCGAGCAGAATGTGTTCGCGTGTCTGCGGCATCGGACCGTCCGCCGCGCTGACGACGAGAATCGCGCCGTCCATTTGCGCCGCGCCGGTGATCATGTTTTTCACATAATCAGCATGCCCGGGGCAGTCAACGTGCGCGTAGTGACGCTTCGGGCTTTCATATTCCACGTGCGACACCGCGATGGTGACGGTCTTGGTATCATCACGGACCGTGCCGCCCTTGGTGATGTTCGCGTAAGAAATGGGAGTCGCCATGCCCTTCTTCGCCTGCACCGCGACAATCGCCGCAGTCAGCGTGGACTTGCCGTGGTCAACGTGGCCGATCGTGCCGACGTTCACGTGAGGTTTCGTTCGTTGAAATTGCTCTTTAGCCATGTGTTATCTCCTGCGTTGCGTTGTTGTCGTTTACGTTGTGTTTGTCTGTCAAATTATCTGGAGCCCATGATCAGGATTGAACTGATGACCTCATCCTTACCAAGGATGTGCTCTACCAACTGAGCTACATGGGCATTCCAGCTAAACCACTATTGATCCTGATACGCAAAAAAGGACAAAAAACCATCCCCTTCGTCTTTTCCTGTTTTGAAAAGCCCGAGGGTTTGGCAGCTAAGTCTCTATTCTACGGCCCTAAGACGGCGGGCAAAATAGGCAACCCGGCAAAAACTGTCAACACGGCTTTTCAAATTTTCTCTTGACCATCTGTCGCCGGGCTTTGACTTGACACAATTCCTTCGGCCTTTCAATCTCACAGCGAACGCGCATGAGCCACGTCATCGTTAGTTTTTTCTTTCGCATCCGGTCCATTTCGCTGTTGTTGGTTGCGGCCACCGCCCTCCTCACCAGCGAAGTCCAAGCCGCCGACCCGACCAATTCCACCCCCGCCAGCGACACGGAATCGCTTCGCGCACTATTATATTTGCAGGAGCAGTTGCGCTCGACCCAGCAAGCCATCGAGCGAAACCGCCGCGAAGCCGAGACCGCCAACACCCGCAACGCCGAATCGCTCCAATCCCGTCTCGCTTCCATTGAAAGCGTCATCGCCGTTCAACGCGCAAAAGAAATGGAAGCCATGCGGGAGGCGAATCGCACCGTGATTTTCGCCGTCGGCACCTTTGCCGCAATTGCGCTCGTCGTCATGGTCCTCACCGCCTACTTGCAATGGCGCTCCATCCAGCGCCTCGCCGAACTCGCCACGATGCGAGCGACGACAAGCACCGGTCTGCCCGCAGTGTCAGCGGCAACTTTGCTGGATTCACCCGCCGCCGCGCAGGCCAGTTCGCAACTCCTCGGCGCGTTGGACCTGCTCGAAAAACGCATTCACCAACTCGAAGCCACCACACAAACCCCCACGCTGGCTGGAACCACAGCGGAGAACATTGCAAACGGACACACGCCAAAAGAACTCCAGACCGACCAAGTCTCTCTGCTGCTCGCCAAAGGTGAATCGCTCCTCGGCTCTGAACAATCCGAGGAAGCCCTGGCCTGCTTCAACTCCGTGCTTGAAGTTTCACCCGAGCACGCCGAAG